>NZ_JBQQCG010000058.1:0-74096 GCF_052245575.1 Streptomyces sp. 2A115
CGTCCACGACACAGCCCACCGGCTCGGTTGGTCGAACTGGCGACGCCGCCACCAGGCCCGATCCCAAGCCAGCCACTACCGACGACAAGCCACTCAGGAATGAAGATCACGAACTACGGCTGGAGTATTAGGTGCCCGCCTCTCGGGGCGGGGGCAAGGAGTGCCGAGCCCTCGAAATCAGGGCGAAGGCCATGGAAGCGGCGAAGATCCTGGAGATGCAGGGGTGAGGGACTCCCCGGCGTATGGGTATGGAACGTTGCGACGGTGACAGCGGGCACCGGGGAGGCCTTCCCCGGCCAGGCGGCCTGTGGACAGCTGCTGCCGGAAGCTGCGCGTCCTATGACCGACTGATCCCCGGGAAGCGGACGCGAGCCGGGTGGGCGTCGGAGGCGGCCGGAGTACCGCGATGAGCCGGCGGACAACACAACCGCCGGCCAGGGAAAGGCCGCTGCTTCGTCGATGCGCCGTCCAGACGGAGTACGACTGGGCCAGGGGAATGCCGGTGAAGTCCGTTCAGGATCCCACCGGACTGACCATCGCCACCACGACCGAGTACGACGCTCTGGGCCGGGTCGCCAAGACATTGACTTCCTCCCCTTCGTGAACGAGGGGATTCCTACGGCTCGCGCCGTGGGTTTTCTGTTTCGTCGCCGACTGCCCGCCCGGAGAACTCCGTTGAGGTCCTATACCCGCTCCACAGACGGTCACCGCCAGCCCGGCGGCCAGAAGGTTCTGCGCCGCGTTCCGGGCTGGATGTCGCGCCCGATCGGGCTGTTGACGTGTTCGAGCGAGTACGGGCCGCAGCCGTGCGTTATTCGGGCGCGACCTTCGAATCATCGGGCTGGGGCAGCCGCTTCTCCGGCATCTTCGAGGACGAGGAAGAGGATGGAGACGAAGAGGCCTTGGGGGGCGCGTACGAAATACCCGTGAGGCTGAGCGGATCAGCCTCACGGGTCGCTGGGACTTCGTCGTGTCGGGCCGGGAGGCATGGTTTTCCTATGTCACTCGGCGGCTGGAGGAACTCGGCGCGTCCGACTGCGTGGTGGAAATGAAAAGTGCCGCTCAAGCGGCGCACGGCGTCATGAGTCACAGTTCCCCTTTCGATACCTTTACGTCCCATGGACTGGTCGACGGGGGTCAGGAGTGGGTCATCGAGGTGGTTCCCAGGACGCTTTCGGAGATGACGGACGAGGAGTGGGAAAGATAGTCCTCGTTCACTGTATTTGTGCTTTTCGGGTTCACGGGAAGGGAATTGCGGTCCGGTATGAGAGTTCGTCGTTGGTGGGGTGCGGCCGCGGTCGCCGCGGGGGTTTCCGGGGTACTGGCGGTCCAGGGGGTGACCGGCGGCCCCGCGGACAGTGCGAAGGAGGGCGACGGGAAGCCCGGGCCGATCAGGAGCGAGGCTCGTACGGCCGCACTGGAGGTGGCCGGAAACGGCGCTTCCGCGCAACTCCGCAAACGGGACACCGAGCCGTTCAGCATGCTCGGCGTCACCTGGGCGGATCCGTCCGACAGAGTGACCGCGGCGGTCGAGGTCCGTGCCCGGGACGCGGAGTCCGGAAAGTGGTCGCACTGGCTGGGCCTGGACGGGGACAGCGGGCAGGGCGAGAGCGGGGCGGCACGCGGAGGCACCGAACCGGCATGGGTGGGACCGTCCGACGGGGTCGAGGTCCGGGTGGACGGGAAGTCGTCGGAGCGATTGCCGAAGGGGCTGAGGCTGGACATGATCGACCCGGGCGGCGAGGCCTCGGCGCTTGAGCCCGCGGCGTACGCGGTCGAGGAGAGCGAGAGCCCGTCCGCCGCCACGGATTTGCCGGCCCCGGAGAAGTCGGTGACGGGCTCGGCGGAGCCGTCCGTCTCCGAGCCGGTGCCTTCCGAGCCGTCCGTGTCCGAGTCGCCGTCGGACTCGGAGTCGGTGACGCCGAGCGCGACTCCGTCCGAGTCCGCCTCGGATTCCGCCTCGCCATCGGCTTCGCCGTCCCCGTCGGTGAACGTACCGACCGCTCCGCCGTCCACCGCACCCAGGCCGCCGATCACTTCACGGGCGGGCTGGGGTGCGGACGAGTCGATCAGTCCGGAGGAGCCCGGCTATCTCCCCGGCGGGAAGATCAAGGCGGTGGTCGTCCACCACACCGCCGAGTCCAACGACTACACCTGCGCCCAGGCCCCGGCCGTCGTACGCGGCATCTACGCCTACCACGTGCAGCAGCTCAAGTGGAAAGACATCGGCTACAACTTCCTGGTCGACAAGTGCGGCACGATCTATGAGGGCCGCAAGGGTGGCGTCGACCTGCCGGTGATGGGAGCGCATGCGTACGGCTTCAACTCCGAGACCACCGGCATTTCAGTCCTCGGCAACTACACGACGGTCGCCCCCTCGCAGCAGGCGATGACGTCGGTCGCACGGATCGCCGCGTGGAAGCTCGGCCAGTACGGGGTCGACCCGACCGGCACCACCACCCTCACCGCGGGCGCGGACGGCACCAACTACTTCCGCCAGTCCTGGACCAAAGGTGCGCAGCTGACCTTCCCGACCATCCACGGCCACCGCGACGGCTACAACACCCAGTGCCCTGGCGACGCCCTCTACGACCGGCTCGGCACGATCCGCAGCTGGGCAGCAGGTCCGGCCGCCGGACTCACCCTCAAGTCGGTGACCGGCACGGGCGTTTCGGGTTCGACGTACTACACCAGGGCCGACGCCACGGTGAACTGGTCGGCCACGACGCCCGCCGCGCTGATCGCGAAGTACGAGTTGTTGGTCGACGGCAAGGTCGCGGCCACCGTCACGGGAACCGCCGGCTCCGCCAAGGCGACTCTGGCCGCGGGCACCCACAAGGTGGCCGTCCGCTCCGTCCACCAGTCAGGGAAGACCATCACCACCGCGCCCGCGACCGTTGTCGCCGAGACCACCGCCCCCACCTTCACCACCAAGCCGAACCTGGCCCTGCGCACCGGCACGGTCACCACCACCGCCGTACCGCTGGCCGTGAAGTGGAAGGCCACGGACGGCAGGTCGCTGAAAGAGGTCCGGCTCACCGCCCCGGTGGCCAAGACCTATGGTCCGACCGCCACCAGCGCCGACCACACCGCCAAGTCCGCCACCGCGACGAAGTGGTCCCTGACGGCGTACGACCTCGCGGGCAACACCGCCCCCGCCTCGGTCACCGGCACCCCGGTCATCCTCCAGGAGACCTCCGCCACCAAGTCCGGCACCTGGACGGCCAAGTCCTCCAGCAGCTACCTCGGCGGCAAGTCGTACACAAGCAAGACCAAGAACGCCTCGCTGAGCTGGACCTTCACCGGTCGCTCGGTCGCCTGGGCGGTCTCCCGCGCCTCCACCTCCGGCGAGGCGCACATCTACGTGGACGGTACGAGGGTGACGACCGTCGACCTGAAGTCCTCCACGGCGAAATACCGCGACGCTCTCTGGACCAAGACCTGGGCGTCCAGCGGCAAGCACACCGTCAAGATCGTGGTCGTCGGCACCAGTGGTCGGCCGACGGTCACGACGGACGGACTCGTCTACCTCAAGTAGGCAATCAGTGTGAAGAAAGGGCGGGCGGGACCGTGAGGACCGGCCCGCCCTGTTTCTTCGAGTCACGGACGGCGACTGCGTCGCGGAACTGGGGGACCTCTCCCTCCGCGGTCGCGAGGGCGAGAACCCGCTCTGGGCGGAGCCGGAGTGCCATGCCGCCGCCTACGGCTGGAATTCGGCCACCCGACACCACAACGAAGTGAGTCGACCAGTCGTACTCGGTCGGCTCGCTGCTGATCGGGGGGCCCGCCGTGGCGTGGGGCTCCGCGAAGCGGAATGCCTTCCCAGGTTCCGGCCCGCCTTGGGCGGCGAGGGCGGCGAAGCGGTTGTAGCGCCGGCCCCCTGTCTTCGGTTCCCGATACGGTCCGTTGACGACCACGTCGGCGTGCCCGTCACCGTTGACATCGTCCCTGTTGACCGCGCCATCGTCATGCTTGGAGGGGAAAGGGGGCGGCATTGGAGGCGGAAGGGGACGACGGCGCCGACGCCCCACCGTCGCCCGAGCAGCCCGCGAACAGCAAGGCGGTCGCGCAGAGGCAGACAACAGCGGCGACACGTCGTCGGGGGAGCAGGGGCATGGCGCAAGTCTGCGTGGCGCAGCTCACGAGCCCGTAACGGCCGGGTCAGGGTCAGATCCCAGCGCTCGCGGCCCAGGTCCGCTGACGCTCCCCGGTAAGCGGCGGGATGCCGGCGGTGTCGAGTTCGTCCTGCCAGGCGGGATGCGGGAAAGCGGCGCCGTGCAGCTGGGCGCACGCGTGCACGTGGTCACGGAAGGCGGCGTGCAGTCGGGCGGTGTAGTGGGCGGTGAGGGGACCGGGAGGACCGCCCCGTGCGGCCGCGTCGACGACGGCGGCTGCCAGGACGGCCGTCCGCAGTGCCTGGGCGGTGCCGGAACCGCTGAGAGGGTCGTGGCGGAGTGCGCCCGCGCCCACGACGAGGCGTCCTGGCGCGGCCGGTGAGAGATGGACGCGGGGGGCCGCCGGCACGGCCACGGCCGAGGACGGTGGATGCCGGAGCCGCTCCGCCAACGGTGACGCTGCCAGCAGCCGGGCCAGCAGCCGGGCCGGATCCCGGGCCGGCCCCGGGACCATGGCCTGCAGCGTCGCCCGGCCGCCGCCTTGCGGGACGAGATGCAGCCACGCCAGCTCGGTGCAGGCCAGCAGCGCGGTGCGCTCGTCCTCACCCGGCGCGAGGGGGGCCTGACCCGCGAGCAGATGCCGGCGGCCCGCCGTCCAGTACGTGCCCGGCTGATCCGACGCCGCGGCGGTCACCGTCCACTCGGGCGTCGGCCCGTCGTCGGTGACATCGGGGTGGTGCCCTGTCAACCGGTCCAGTAGACGGCCGGCGAGGTCCGCACCGTCCACCACGACAGCCTCCTGCGGCAGGCGGCTCGGCCCGCTGCCGACACCCCAGGCGACCTGTCGGTGCGTCAGCCGCCGGCCGTCCAGGATGTCCTGGGAACGCCACAAGACGTGCAGTAGGTCCACGGTGAGCTCGTTGAGAACCAAGGGGCGCGGCCCCGGCACGGGCCGGTCACCGGGCACGCGGACCCGGTGACCGCCTTCCGCAAGGAGCCAGGCACACGTCAGCTCCGCCAGCCCGGCACCCCGCACCACCACGACGGCGGCGTGGCTACGCGTGGTCACGGCCGGTCGCCCCCGGAAGGCGAGGTGACGTGGTCGGCACCGGCTCCGTTGGGGTTGAGCGCGGCCAGCAGGAGGTCCATGTCGGCCTGCTGACGGAGCATCATGGCGCGTTCGGCTTGGTCGCCGAGTGAACTGATCTCTGTGCGGATGCTTGTGGCCGCCTCCGCGGCGGCGCGGGCAGCGGCCTGCCCGTCGGCCCGCTCGCCGCCTTCGGCTGCGGGGGCGACGAGCGGGGCGGGCAGCGTGAAGCTCGGGGCCACGCCGCGGGCCGCCAACACGTGGTTGACCTCATGCAGGTTGAACATGGTGCGCCGGGACTGCTCGATCAGGACACCGCCGGCCTGGTCGCCCAGCGCGAACGTGGCGCCGAGAGTGCCCAGCAGCACGGCGTAGTTCTGGTCGCTGAGCGCCAGCAACTGCGCCGCCAGGGGATCGTCGGAACCGTCGCCCATAGGCCGCAGATACTGGTCGGGACTGAGCCCCTCCAGATGGCCCTTGACCGCGGTGAACCGCCGGAAGTGGTCCTGTCCCTCGTCAATGACGAGCTTGATCAGGTGTGCCAGCCGGTCGTGCTCCGGGAACTCGTCCGGATTGCCGGTCAGCGTCTGGTGGAGGCGTACGTACATGCCGTCCACACCCGTGCCGGCCTGCTGGCTGGGGCGCTCGACGTCGATGAACCAATCCAACTGCTCGGGGGAGAGTGGCCGCAGCTCGAAAAGGTGGTCCAGGTCCCGGTGGATCCGGGTGGCGCGGCCCAGCCGGGGCGGACGGCCGAGGGCGCCGAGCGCCTCGTTGACCCACCGCAGGTGCCGCATCTCGTCCACCGCCACGGAGAACACCTCCTCGGCCGCGGCGAAGATCCGCCGGGTCAGGGGGGAGGCGTCGTCCGGCAGCCGCATCGGGGCGTTCAGCGAGTAGTGCGCGAAGAGGTATTCGACGCACAGCGCGTGCTCCACCGTCGCCAGGTACTCCAGCTCGGCGACGACTTCCTCACGTGTCAGCGGCTTGACCTCGGGTACCGGCGGAGCTCCCAGGCTGTCGTCCTCCCGGCCGTTGAGCACGACGGGCAGTACGTTCCAGTCGGTGATCAGTTCCGCGTAGTCGAGTTCCCGTTCCCGGCGTCCGGCGCCCGTGGGGCCGTCGAGCTCGGGCGGGACCGTGGTGCGGTCCCGCCGTTGGAAGTTGAGGTCGCGGAACTGGCCGTCGGAGCTGGTGGCGATGTCCGGCTTCGAGGCGGCCCAGTAGAAGCAGCCGCAGTCCCGGAAATCGAACTGCCAGGGAGCGCAGAGGCTGCGCGTGAGATCGCCCGGCTGGTACACCTCGGGTTCGATCACCCCGTCCTCGTCCAGGTAGCGAGCCCGGTCGGCGATGAGCACCGCGGCCTCCACGGCACCGTTCTGGTCGCGCTGGACGATGCTGCGGCCGGTTACCCGCAGCCCGTTGAGGTCGCCGCCGACGATGTCCGCGCCGGGTGAGAGCCGGCCCGGCGCGGGACCGAGCAGCACGGCGACCCGGCCGGGGAGCAGGTCGTGCACGCGGCGCCACACCTCCAGGCCGTTCAGTCCGGTGCAGCTGAAGGTGCGGGCGCGGTTCTCCGGCTCGTCCACGGTGGTGCGCCCGCAGATGGCCCACACGTGCAGCGGCAGGTCGGCTTCGTTCAGGCCCCGCTCAGCGCCTGGCCCGCCGGTGACAGCCAGCACCTGTGCCCCGTCCGGGCGGTGGAAGTCGACGGCAAGCCCGGGGAAGAAGGCCCTGTCCAGGTTGCGCTGGTCGAATTCCAGCCCCGGATAGCAGTTGTCGACACCGCTCTCCGGCCGGGTGCCCGCCGAGTTGCCACGGACCACGTGGTCGGCCCGGGCGGTGAGGTTTCGCGGGAAGATCTTCCCGCCGGGGACGGGCGGACCGGCGGCACCGGGAACGGGATCGGACATGACGGCTCCTTCGTCGTCAGAGGTGGCACAGCGGTACGGATGAGTCGGGTGGTGCGGCACGGTGCGCGGTCACCCAGGTTGGGCGCGGCACGGTGCGGTGCGGCTCGCGGTCACCGGGCGATGGTCGTCGGGTCGCTCGTCGGCCGGGCCGCTTGCGAGGTGTCGATCCCGCCGGTCTCGGTGAAGAAAGCGGGGGCGGCCTGCGCGAGTTCGACGTAGGCGCGCAGGCAGAAGGCCAGCCAGCCGCGGATGTAGTCGCAGCCGGGCCGGCCCCGGCGGCTCACCTCGTGGTAGCAGCCGCCGCCGCACAGATAGCGGGCCCAGCAGGACCGGCAGGGCTGCATACGGTCCACGTGACTCGCCGCCAGATGACGCTCGCGTGCCGCCTGGTCCGGCCCGGCGGTCACCGAGCCCATGGCGAACGCCGGGTCGTCCACCAGCCGGTGACAGGCATAGAGGCCGCCCTCGGCGGACGCGCTCAGATAGCCGGCCCCGGCTCCACAGGGGTACGGGCGGTGGCTGCCCCGGTGCAGCTGGTGCATGGCGGTCTGGAAATTGCCGAAGGGGTACGGCCGCCCTGCCGACAGCTCCCGCAGCGCCACTTCACCGCACTCCACCATCCGGTTCAGGAACCCGGCGAAGGTACCCGCATCCAGCTCGTACGCCGGGTCGGGCGCGCTGACGACCGCCGCGAAGCCCACCTCGTCGAAGCCGAGGGCGATGCCGTGCTCCAGGACGTCCAGCAGCCGGGCGGTGCGCGGGGTGACGCTCACGCGTGCCGAGAGGTGGCGGGGGCGCCCGTACCGGCGCAGTATGTCCAGTCCGGCGCGCAGCGCGTCGTACGCGCTGGTCCCGCCGGGAGCGCGGCGCAGCGCGTCGTGGCCGGCGCGGTCGCCGTCGAGGCTGACCGCCACGGTGAACGGGTGCTCCGCGAACAGCCTCGCGTCTTCGGGCCGGACCCTGGTCAGGTTTGTCGTGAGCGAGAAGCGCACCCGGTGCCCCGTACGCGAAGCGGCCTTCGTCGCGTATCCGACCACGTCGTGCACCAGGGCGCGGGCCAGCATGGGTTCCCCGCCCATGAAGCCGATCACCACGTCCGTGCCCGGTGCGGCCTCGGTGAGCAGCCGGTCGACGGCTGCGAAGGCCGTGTGTCCCGGCATGGCGCGGGCCGAGCCACCGAACCGGCCCTCGTCGGCGTAGCAGTGGCCGCAGCTGAGGTTGCAGGCCTGCATCACGTTGAGCGACAGCGCGGACAGCGGCGGTACCTCGGCCGGTGTGCCGTCGATGCGCGGCGGGAAGTCCGCACCGCCCCACAACGGCAGGCCGAGTTGCGCGGCGAGCGCGGTGTCCTCCTCGGTGGTGCGCGGGCCGGCCGTCCAGCTTTCCAGCCGGTCGGCGGTCTCCTCGGGCAGGTCGTAGACGCGGCTGCCGTCGGCGAGGAACAGGTGCGCCCCGTGGGCACTGCGGAACACCTTGGCCTCGGCGGCCAGTCCGGGCGGTGCGTCCGGCTCCGGTGCCGGGTCGGGGTCGGGTGGGCGGCGGCCGATCTGGAGCAGAACTGTCATGTGCCCTCCTGGGTCTGTGCCCGCAGCGAGTGGGCCCAAGCGGTCAACAGGTCGTACTGGCGGCGGGTGAGGTGCAGCGGATAGCGGTCGGAGCCGCGCATGGCGACGGGCATCTTCCGGTCGTAGTAGCGCTCCGAGGTGACCGGTTCCCGGATCACCCGGCGGATCAGCTCGGGCTGTTCCCGCAGGAGGTCCTCCAGGGCCTCCAGGGCGACGAACCGGCGATGGCGCCTGCGGCCCCGTTCGGTGAGGCCGAGGAGGAGGCCGAGCAGCGGCTCGGGCACCGGGAAGGCCTGCTGGCGGGCGCTCTCGACGGAGTCGCCCACGGCGCGCGCGATGGCCGCGTTCTCGAACCCGGCCCGCTCGTTCTGGACGTCCACGTTGACGGCGTCCATGGTCTCCAGGATCCGCTCGAACAGGTCACGGACCTCCAGAGCGGTCAGCTGTGCGTCGGCCAGGTACGCGGGGTCGCGGACGTCACCGCGCCGGACGCGATCGGTCAGACCGTCGGCAAGGGATACGAACGGCCTGCGATCGGGTGCGAAGTCGGGAGGACCGACGACGACCCTGGCCGTGGCGGTCGGGCCGCCGGGCAGAGTGACCGTCACCAGACCGTCGCACACGTCGTCGAGGAGGCCGAGGCTCTCGTTCTCCTCGGCACCGGCGAACAGGCCGCCGGGGTTGGTGCGCGGATCATCCCCGGTGAGTGAGAAGCCGCACCAGTCCGCGTCCGGGCTGAGGATGAGCCGCTCGGCGGGGAGTGTGAACACGCTGCTGCGTTCGGCGAGGTCGACCGGGCCGTACACGACGCCGGCCGCCGGGGTGAAACGCAGCCTCAGTCCGGGCAGCGCGGCGTTCGGCACGGGTACCTGGACGGTACCGAGTGGCACCTGCCGGCCGGGCGGTACGAGCGGACGGTCGGCGCCCTCGGGGGAGCGTCCGGTCAGCTCCCGCCGCTCGTGCTCGTGCCCGGCGAGTTCGACCGTGGCCTCGACGCGGTCGCCCGGCGTCCCGGTGTAGTGGTGCGGCTTGAGGTTGGCGACCGCCACCCGCCAGCGCACGTCGGCGAGACCGATGCCGTGGTCGGCCAGCACCTGGGTGGTGACCGGACCGCTGTGGCTTTGTCCGTCGGCGGTCCAGCTGCCGTGCAGTTCGAAGAAGGGGCAGACCGGGCGGAAACCGCTGGCGTCCTTGAACTGCACGCTCTCCGGCAGCCGTTCGGTGAGGGTGCCGTCGGCGGCGACGTCGACGGTGGTGTCTGGTACCACGGTGGTCTGGCCAGTACCGCGTGGCGAGAGATCGCTGGGGCCCCAGCGATAGTTGTCACACGGCACGGGAGAGGGGCCGAGGCGGGCGAAGGCGAGTGGCGGATGAAGCCAGAGCTGTTCGATCACGGAAGTCTCCAAGAGCCGTGAGAAACGGAAGTCCCCGGTGCCGTCAGAAACGGAGGCCTCCGGGGCCGGGGAGAAGCGGAGCTCGGGCGTGTCGTGGGCGTACGGTGTCGGCGGCCGGTACCCAAGGAGGCGGTCAGTCGTTGCGCCCCTGGAACGCCGCGCCCGCTGCGGCCGGCGCGGCGGCCGGGTCCGCGTGCCGGCAGGCCAGCGCCTCCTGCCCGCCCTGGCGGAAGATCTGTTCCCGGCCCGCGGGGCTCCAGCCTGCCCGTCGTGCTGCGCCGGGCGGACGGGCGGGCTCCGAACAGCACGATGAAGATCAGGTCGTCGAGTCCGTTGATGGGATGCGCCATGAACAGGGCCTGCGCCGAGTTCAGCGACCCGACCGGTGCGGCGGGGACAGCCGCCGCCAGCTCCCGGTCGCCGCCGTGGCCGGTGAGCGGCCGGGCGAACCGTACCCGGCGCTGCGCCGGGGTGAGTTGTTCCGGGTCCGTCGCGCCCGGTCCGTACAACTCCTCCCAGCGGGGCTCGTTGCCGAGAATCCCGGTGATGATCTCGCGCAGCCGCACAGGAGCGTGGGTGGCCAGCGTCAGGTGGTACTCGGGGAGTCCGGGGGTGATCTGTACGCGCTTGGGACGAAGCCGGCCCTGGCTGTCCGGGGCGGTCACCACCGCGTACTCGCAGTACTCGTTGTGCAGCTCACGCCGTCCGCGCACGCCCCAATCGGAGAGTTGGTGCGCCGAGGCGGAGTCGAGGCAGAACTCCGGCTCGGTGGGGTTTGCGAACCACGTGACCGGCAACCGCTGAGCAGCCGGGTCGGCGGCTCCAGTCTGAAGAACCTGCTGGGCAGCGTCTGTTCGAGCTCTTCGAACCGGGTGCGGATCTCTTCGTTCCAGCGATCCAGCAGGTCCGGGGGCAGTTCGTCAGCCAATCCAGGGGCAGAGAAGGACATGGCGGCACCTTTCCACAGACCTGTCCGCGTTGATAGCGGTATGCGAAGAATCTTCCGGAACGGAATGATCACTCACCATATCGGGGTGATCGCTTACCGGTCTCCGGCTCGCCCTTATTCGTTTCCCGCGGTAGGGGCAAGCACCATTCGACGAGCTCCGGCATGCGTCGATGCCGCGTCGGCACACGCCACAAGCGCCCTCAGTGATGGGAGATCCGGTCCGGTGTCGAGCGGCTCGCTTCTACGCCTTGATGAGGAGGGGAACCCGCTTGAATCGACGGACGCCCGCCCGACGGGTCCCGCGCGTCTCACTACTGCGTCTCCCGGTCAACGCATTGACGGATTGCCCTGCGTGCGATGTCGCGCTGCATGTCCGGCATCGCATGGGATGTGTCCGTGGTGAACGGGCTGGACGGGTTGGCGTACCTCGGGGCCGGTAGACGCCGGCGTGGTGGCAGGCAGTGGTCGTCCGATTCGACCGAGCGCCATACGCCTTGGTGTCCCTGGGCAGTTAGGGATACCGACACCCGCCCCTCACAGTGACCGCATGCCCTGGCCACGCCGTCGGCGCCGGACTTGTGCTGCCTTCGGCCCTTGGTGGAGGTGAGGTAGTCGACGAGAGGCTCGTCGATCAACCGCTCCTGGGCGACCTGCTGCGGAAGCAGAGGCGCTGTCGGACCTCGAGCGGCACGCGTGTGAGGCCGAGTGCAGCAGGCAGACGGCGGAACGGCGGCTCGGCAAGGCGGCTGTGCCAGTAGGCGGCACAGAAGTTGTCAGCGGATGTTCCGGAGATAAATCCCGCCCCTTCCGGCTGCGCGAGTGCGAACGCTATGGACCCTGGTGACCGGCCTCAGCGGATTCCTTTGGTGGCTAACCCCGGCTTTGGCCGGGAAAGGAAACGAAACCCCTGCGGAGCAGGACAAGGACCTGGGATTTGCCGTCAGGGCGGATCACAGTGCCCTTGACCCGCAGGTTTGACCCCTACTTGCGGCCTGGCCAGTTTGCGGCACGGTCGAGCAGGAGCGCGGTGGTCACCCCGGGCTTGTGATCAGATCCGGTTCAGTCGCCGCTCGTACCTCGGACTCGGTGACCCCGGGGGCGCACTCCACCAGTCGTAGCCCGTGGTCGGTGACGTCGAGGACGGCCAGGTCGGTGATGATCCGGTGGACGACCCGTTGGCCGGTCAGCGGCAGGGAGCAGCGGTCGACGACCTTGAAGCCGCCGTCCCTGGCGAGGTGTTCCATCAGGACGATGACTTTGCGGGCGCCATGGACCAGGTCCATCGCACCGCCCATACCCTTGATCATTTTGCCGGGGATCGCCCAGTTGGCGATGTCCCCCTCTGCCGAGACCTGCATGGCTCCGAGGATCGCCGCGTCGATCCTGCCGGAGCGGATCATGCCGAAGCTCGTGCCCGAGTCGAAGAAGCTGGCGCCCGCCCGGACGGTCACGGTCTCCTTGCCCGCGTTGATCAGGTCCGGGTCCTGGTCGCCGGCGCACGGATACGGACCTGTGCCGAGGATGCCGTTCTCGGACTGCAGGACCAGTTCGACCCCGGCGGGGATGTGGTTCGGGATCAGTGTCGGCAGGCCGATCCCGAGGTTGACGTAGTCGCCGTCGCGCAGCTCCCTCGCCGCGCGGGCTGCCATCTGTTCCCTGGTCAGTGGCATCGTCACTCTCCGGGGAGCTCGGACGGGCGGGGGCGGGTGGTCAGTCGTTCGATTCCCTTGTCCGCGGTCTGAGCGGCCGTCAGGGGCAGGATCCGGTCGATGTAGATCCCGGGGAGGTGGATGGAGTCGGGGTCGAGGTCGCCGGGTTCGACCAGGTGCTCGACCTCTGCAATGGCGATCCTTCCGGCCATGGCGCAGACGGGGTTGAAGTTGCGGGCGGCCATGCGGAACACGAGGTTGCCGTGGCGGTCGCCCTTCCAGGCCCGTACGAGGGCGAAGTCGGCGGCCAGCGCCCGTTCGAGCAGGAACGATCTACCCTCGAATTCGGACACCGGTTTCGGCGGGGAGGCGACGGCCACCGAGCCGTCCTGCGCGTACCGCCAGGGCAGCCCGCCGGTCGCGACCTGGGTTCCCGTGCCGGTCCTGGTGTAGAAGGCGGGAATGCCGACCCCCGCGGCGCGCAGGCGCTCGGCCAGCGTGCCCTGGGGGGTGAGTTCGACCTCGAGTTCACCGCTCAGGTACTGGCGCGCGAACTCCTTGTTCTCGCCGACGTAGGAAGCAACTATGCGCCGGATCTGCTTGCGTTCCAGGAGTTTTCCCAGGCCGATGCCGTCGGTCCCGCAGTTGTTGGAGTAGATCTCCAGGCCCGTGACGCCCGCGTCCGCGATCGCGTCGATGAGTACGGCGGGAATCCCGCAGATGCCGAAGCCGCCCGAGGCGATGGTTGCTCCGTCGCCGATTCCGGCGACGGCCTGGGTGGCGGTGGAGACCACCTTGTCCACGGTCTGTTCCCCTTTCAGACGAGCTCTCGTACGAGCCTTCAGGCGAGCTTGGCGAGTTGGGAGAGAACGGTCTCGGGCACGGCGTCCGCCGGGATGTCGGCGACGAGGAAGTCACCCGAGGGCTCGTGCGCGTCGTCGGTGAGCCAGTAGGTGTGCGGGATCAGGGTCCCGGTGACGGTCGAACCGAGGAGGCCGACGCCGTCCTGGGTCCGTCGGCCGAGCGTCCACCGGTAGTGGTCGGTGAGGTTGGAGACGGGCTTGTACGCCGAGTCCTCGACAAGCGGCAACTGCTGTGTACCGGGGCCGCGATCGTCGAGAAGCAACAACGTCACCGGAAGGGCCGACAGCCGCCGTAGCCAGTCCGCGACGTACATGGCGGCGTTCTCCGCGTGGTCGGCAGTGAGGTCGGTCACGGAGCCGGCGCCACTGAGCGCATGGGTTCGTGCCAGCCAGCACATGGGGGAGGGGATCTGCAGGATCAGTGGCGCCCCGGAGGTCTGCGCCACGACACCGGCCAGCTCGACGGCCCGGCCGGCGACCCTGGCGTCGGCCAGAAGGGTCTTGAGTGCGTATCCGGTACGGGTCCGGGCGGACAGGGACGACCTGAGCGCGTCCTCGACGGCGAGGACCTGGTCGTAGAAGGCGCCCAGGTCGAGCAGGGTGGCGTCCGGACGGAGCAGGCCCTGGGCCTGCCGTGCGTACTGCGCGTAGGCGGTCGGGTCCGTCCACGGGACCGGCCGGCCCTGGAGGATGACGGCTTGTGTGTACCGGTGGTGGTCGATGACGAGCGCGGTCCGGCGGCCCGAGGGCGGTGCGGAGACGATCGAGGTGAAGTCCGTGGCCATGAGGGATCCTGGCGTCGAGGAGTTTGAGGAACGGGGTTCGGAGAAGTACGGGCTGCGAGAAGTACGGGCCGCGGAACCCGAGGCCGGCCGGGTTCACCACCGGCGGAGCACTGGCTCCTCCACCGGTGGTGCCGATCGGGCGGACGGCCGTCGCGGATGACTCAGGACTTGCGATGCACGTCTTCGCCGTGCTTGTCCTCCAACTCGCGCACCCGGGCTTCCAGCTGTGCGACCTTCAGGTCGCGGCGGTCCGGAAGCATGACGATCGGCATCTCGGCGATCGGGGCGGTGACCCGCTGAGGTCCGTCGATACCGAACACCGTGGCGGTCAGCTCCTCGGTGTCGTCGCCCCAGGAGCCGTAGTACAGCAGGTCCTCGGCGGGCTCGGGGGTGACGAACTCCTCGATGAACTCGGCGTAGGGCTTGCCGCGCCGGAGCCGGTCCTGGCGGGCCTGGGCGCGCAGTTCCTTCGTGCCCTCGGCGTCCAGGATGAACGTGTCCGGGTCGAAGGCCACGGCGAAGATGTCCCGGGCGACCTTTTCGCTGATCCGGTTCAGTTCGACGTCCTTGACCACGGCGAGCGGGTCGCGTTCCAGGACGTCGCCGTAGCCGCCGCCGGCGCCCTGGCTCATCATGTAGAGCTCGCCGTCCTTGGCGACGTCGAACTGCAGCCCCATGTGGTCGGTCATGTACTGGCCGCCCTCGAAGGGCTGTTCGTTCATGACCTTCTCGATGGACAGGTCGAAGCGGCTGGGGTCCTCGCGCAGGACGTCGTAGACGTTGATGCCCTTGACGCGGGCCAGCGGGTAGGTGCCGCAGCCGTATCCGCCGAACATGCCGTACACGGAGGAGAACTTGGCACCTGAGGTCACTGTCATGAATCCCCACAGGGGCGTGCCCTCGCTGGCGACGATCATCTCGTAGCCCATGCCGCCGGTGTGCTTGCCGAAGCCCATGTTGTCGCGGACCAGGCGCTTGGAGACGAGTTGCATGAAGGGCACCTCCTCCTCCATGACCTCCTGCTCGGCGGTGTCGGCCATGGCGCAGAACAGCGGGGAGACGGCGTCCTCACCGTCCAGGAAAGGCTTGGCTCCGCCCGGCATCCCGTTCAGGTCCGCGCAGAGGTTGCCGACCTGGTCGCCGTGCTGGGTGACACCGCCCCACAGGAAGGTGTTGATCTGGTTGAACCAGGGAGCGATGACGTTGGAGAACTTCTCCGGGTTGGCGAACTGCAGCTTCGCCCAGGACGACTGCAGGGCCGAGAATCCGCGGAAGGACGCCTGCAGTGACTGCCCCATCGGCGCGTCGTAGCCGGCGTCCGCCCAGGTGTGCTCGTCGGAGATGATCTCGATCGGGCTCATGGCTGAGGTGCAGCGGGGCAGATCGGGCCACCAGAAGGCCAGGATGGCCTGCATGAACATCGATTTCACCGAGCACAGGGGGGAGTTGATGGCACGGTTGAGGATCTCCGGCCCGGTTCCGCGAAGGTCGACCGTCATCTTGTCGCCCTTGACGGTCACCTTGCAGGCGAGCTTGATGAGGATGTTCTCCTTGAGGGTGGAGTCCATGAACTGGTTGAAGCTGACCGTGCCGTCCGGCAGTTCGCTGATCCTGCGGCGCACTTCCTCCTCGACGTCCTCGACGGTGACGCGCAGGGCGGCCACGAAGGTCTCGACGCCGACCTCGTCGATCAGGAGGTCGATGCGCTCCATGATGCGCTGTACGGCGCCGATCTTGACCTTCAGGTCGGCCAGTTGCAGCTTGGGGTCGCGGACGGAGTGCTGCAGGAAGGTCAGCAGGTCCCGGCGTAGCTCACCCCGCTCGACGATCTTGAAGGGGCTCATGCGCAGACCGTCGTCGAACGGGGTCTCCGAGCCGGAGGGCATGCCCCCGGGCTCGCAGGCACCGTTCTCGCCCTCGTGAATGGTGGCGGCGACCCAGGCGATGATCTCGCCGTCGCGGATGACCGGCATGATCATCGACTGGTCGGTGTTGTGCACGTTGCCGTAGCGGGCGTCGTTGTGGATGAAACCGTCGCCGGGGTGGATGCCCACCGTCGGTTCGTCCTTCCAGTACTTCATGATGTACCGGATCGGATGGTGCAGGATCGCCGAGAAGGCGATCACCCCGTGGCAGGACAGGTAGGTGACGTCACCGGCGGCCGTGTAGACGGCGGTGGTGAGATCGCCCCACTTCGCACCGGGTGCCGCGCCCATGGCCTCGCACATCTCGTAGCCCTCGTCGAGGGCGCCGGCGAGCCGCTTGCGGATGCGGTCGATCTGCAGCGGGTCGACGCCCTTGGCTATGTACTCCTCCTCCAGGACCGAGCGGGGCGCGATGTGGTGGGAGCGCATGATCTCCCGGTCGGGGCCCAGGAAGAGGGTTGTCTCGTCCATGAACTGGTCGACCCAACTCTGCTCCTGGGCCGTCAGCCCGGACACCGGAGACTCGTGAATGGCGGTCATTTCGCTGCTCCTTGAAGTCTGTGGGGGCTCAGTCGCGCAGGAACCACACGGCACCTTGCGGTGTGGGTTCCAGGCGCCAACCGGGCTCGACGAGGTAGGTGGTGTTCTCGGTGGTGACGATGGCCGGGCCGGGGATCAGGTGCTGGTGGGTCAGCGTGGCGGCGTCGTGGATCGGCGTGCTGACCGGTTCGTCGGCGCCGGTGAAATGGACCTGGCGGTGGCTCAGCGGGGTCGGCACCGTGCGCTCGCCCGCGTACTCGAGTGAGTCGAACTTCACGACGTCGCCGTCGACGTACGAGGCGACGCGGATGGTCTGGACCCGGATGCCGGCCTCGGGTGCCTCGGAGCCCTTGCCGTAGCGCTGCCCGTAGATGTCGGAGAAGGTCCGGATCATGTTGAGTACGTCGCCGACTCCATGGATCCGGGCGATGTCGAACACCACGGCGGTCGTGACGAGTTGGTTGCCGTAGCGCATGTCCATCTCAAGCCGGTGGCGCACGTCCGCCGGGTCGAAGCCCTGGCGCACCAGGTCCTCCCGGCCTTTCGCCTCCAGCTGCTCGACGATGGTGTTGAACTCGTCGTACCGGTCGTAGAGCGCCCGCGTCGTGGCGTTGTACATCACCACGTGGGCGCCGCGCTCGTGGATGTGGAGCTGCTTCATGTTGCCGGCGCCCAGGGCGGAGAACACCGAGGCGAAGGGCGGCGCGAGGATCTTCCTGATACCGGCCTGGTCGGCGATGCCGCAGGCGTGCAGCGGACCGTTGCCGCCGTAGGCGAGCATCGTGAAGTCCTCGGGGAGATAGCCCCGTACCCGCAGCTCCTTGGCGATGCCGATGGCCATCTGCTCGTCGACCCCGCGCTTGATCTCCTTGGCCGCCTGGATGACGTCCATGTCGAGCTCGTCGCAGAGCGTCTCCTCGATCGCGAAGACGGACCGCCTGGGATTGAGCTTGATGAAACCGTTGGCGTAGTTGTCCGGGTCGAGATACCCGAGGAGCAGGTCGGCGTCGGTGACGGTGGCCCGCAGACCGCCACGGTCGTAACACGCCGGGCCGGGCTCGGACCCCGCCGACTCGGGACCGAGTTTGACGCCCTTGTGGATCCGGTCGTACGAGGCGATGGAGCCGCCGCCGGCTCCCAGGGTCAGCAGGTGGATCATCGGCACCGACACCAGCCAGCGGTCGATCGTCGGCTGGAAGTCGTAGTGCTTGACACCGCCCTCGGGGACCAGGCCGATGTCGAAGGACGTGCCGCCCATGTCGGTGGAGATGACATGGCCGATCCCGGTCTCACGGGACAGGTGCTCGGCCGCGCCGACGCCGGCGATGGGACCGGAGTGGATGGTCTGCAGGGCGTCGGTGGAGTTCATCTGCGCCATGCCACCGGAGTTGTGGATGACCAGCATCGGCTTGTCGTAGCCGGACTCCCGCAGATTGTTCGCGAGCTGGCTCAAGGCGTGGAACATGATCCCGTGCAGGAAACCGTCCACGATGGTGGACGTCGCGCGTACGTACTCGCCCTTGCGGCCGGACACCTGATGCCCCAACAGGACGGGGATGGCGCCGAGTTCGTGCGGCGGGTACTCCTCCAGGATGATCTCCTGGATCCGCAGCTCGTGGTCGGGGTTCTCGGTGGCGTTGGTGAGCGAGACGACCACCGCCTCGGCCCCGGCGTCCACGAGTTCGCGCACCATACTGCGCACATCCTTCTCATGGAGAGGGACGACGACCTCGCCCGCGGAGTTGACCCGCTCCTTGACCGAGCGGATGAGCTGCCGGGGAACGAGCGGCTCCGGGCGCTCGGCCGCCGCCAGGTTCTGCTGCATCGAAGGGTCAAGACCCTCGCCGTAGCCGCGGCCCCGGGACAGGGGGATGGTGTCCTCGAAGCCGTGCGTCACGATGGCGCCGACCTTGGGGCCCTTGCGTTCGATGAGCGCGTTGGTGCCGAGCGTGGTCGCGTAGCGGACGGAGTCGACCTCGGAGAGCACCTGGTCGCGGTCCAGGCCGGCCCGTGAACAGGCGAGGTCCAGGGCCTCGTTGAAACCGAGTGCCAGGTTGTGATGGGTGGTCAGTGCCTTGGCCTCGACGTACCTCTCGTCCCAGACGAAGAAGCAGTCGGTGAACGTGCCGCCGATGTCGACGGAGATGCGCTTCATGTGACGGTCTCCTTTCCGGACGAGCGGTCAGTGGGCATCGGCGGCGTGGGTGTGCCGCTGGACGTCGTCGCCGGGGCCGTACGCGACGGCCGTCATCGGGTCGGTGCCGCGCTTCTGCCACTGGGCGCGCAGCGCGTCGATGTCCCAGAGCATGTCGACGGTCGGCGGGTGGCCCGGCGGCACGTACTCGGTCTCCATCTGGGTGGCGCAGCCGGGGCAGTAGAACTCGAGGATGCGGCAGTACGTCGGGTCGGGGGAGAACGTGAACTCGTACCGCTGCGGGTCGATGATCGGCTGGTGGATCTCGCGGGGGTCGCGGTCGTAGACCAGCGTTCCCTCCTTGTAGTTGCCGCGGGCGTCGCCGAGGTCGTGGTCGCAGACCCGGCAAAGCCACCGTTCGGTGTCCAGGTCGATGAGCAGGTACTCGGTCATGGGTACGCGCATGGTGATCCGCCTTTCGTGAGCTGGAGGAGGCTGGAGGACGCGGGGTCAGCGGGTGTCGGTGAGCAGCAGGTCGCACCCGGCGGTGACGTGGAGCTGCCAGCCCTCCAGGACCCGGGCGGTGAAGAAGGGGCCCTCGACGAGGGCCGGCCCCATGGCGGTGGCGCCGGGCTGCTGATCGACGAGCGAGTAGACGGGCACGTCCTCCACCTGGTCCGGGCTCGAACGCACCCGCCTCACGCCCGATGCCACGGCCGGCCGGGGCGCGAGCGTCTCGTTGCCGGCGAGTTCGACGTGGGGGAGCGCGGCGGTGACCGTGAGCCTGAGCGAGCCGTGCAGGCCGGAGCCGACGGCCGGAGCGTCGCCGTACGCGTACGGGATCTCGGAGACCAGCGTGCCGTCCTGCTCCTCCACGACGGCGCTCCACTGAAGGACGCACGAGGCCAGCTCGTGTCCTTCCTGGAACATGTCGCGCTCGGCACGCTCAAGGAGCGAGTCGTGTACCGCCGAGGCCGCCGCGGCCGAGGGCTCCGGTAGGCCGGCCTCGTAGTTCTGCCCGATGTCGGAGAAGCTGATGCCGAAGGCGGAGAAGACCGCCGCGAGTTTCGGGACGAGCACGGTCTTGACGCCGCTGAGCCGGGCGGCGCCGCAGGCGCTCATCGGGCCGGCGCCGCCGAAGGCCGCGATGGTCGTGTCCGCGGCGTCCTCGATGCTGTCGGCGAACGCGTTCGCCACCGTGGCGAAGTACGCCGCCTCCATCCGCAGGAGTGCCTCTTCGAGGCTGACGCCCAGCGGCTCGGCGACGGTGGCGGTGATGACCGCCTTCGAACGCTCCGCGTCGAGGCTGAAGTCGCCGTCCAGGTAGGTCGTGGGGTCCAGCACGCCGAGCAGCAGGTTGACGTCGGTGATGGTGGCGCTCTTGCCACCGAACCCGAAGCAGGCCGGGCCGGGCGCCGCGCCGACGCTCTCCGGCCCGACCGTGATGCGGCCGTCCCGGACGGTGATGACCGAGCTGCCGCCGACACCGCTGGAGTGGACGTCGCTCATGGGGAACGAGATCGGTACGCCCTTGACCGAGCCGCGCCGCTCGACTGCGATCTGGTGGTCCTTGACGGACCCGACATCCGTGGTCGTCCCCCCGACGTCGATCATCAGGACGTGCCCGAGGCCGTACGCCCTGGCCAGGGCGCGGGTGCCCTCAAGGCCGCCGCGTGGACCCGAGGAGTACGTCTTGAGCGCGACTGACTTGGCCACCCGGGAGGAGGCGCCGTCGTTGCGGTAGATGAGCAGTGGGTTCTTCACGCGGTGCGACCGGAGCCGGTCCTCGGCGTTGTAGAGGAAGCGTTCCATCGTCGGGTGCAGGAATGCGTTGATCACTCCTGACCAGATTCGGCGCGAGCGCACCCGGTCGGCGGTGAACTCCCAGGAGTAGAGGATCGGCACCGAGCCCAGCAGGTGCCGGGGAAATCTGCGCAGCAGGATGCCGCGCAGCCGCCGCTCGTCCGAGCCGCCGGAGTCACCGACCGCGACGACGATGCGCGCCGCACCGTCGGTGGTCAGCTTGTTGACCCGCTGCACGAGGTCGAAGCTGAGGGACTCCTCGTCAGCGCGTGGATCGATGGTGGCGACCCGGTTGCCGATGAGGTCGTCGAAGAGACTGGCCTCGCTCTCGGTCGACCGCAGCTCCGCGACGACCGTCGGGTCGTCGGTGATGAGGCCGATGCGGGGACCCTTACGCTCCACCAGGGCGTTGGTGCCCTGGGTGGTCGAGTACCGGATGTGCCGTGTGCTGTGCAGCAGGGCCTCGATGTCGGCGGCACCGTAGACGGCCTCCGACGCCTTGGTGATGCCGTCGAAGAGGCATTTGGACAGGTCGTACGGGGTGGTCAGCGTCTTGGTGTACGTGAAGTCCTGACCGTCCCAGACGCAGATGTCGGTGAGCGTCCCACCGTTGTCGATGTTGATCAGACGTTGCATGAAGGATTCCCTTACGGCTGCGAGGGATGTCGGTGACGCAGGTCTCCGGCGGGCGGCTCCCAGGAGAACTGGCGACAAATGTGCGCCTTGTTGCAGGCGGCGGCGTGTCCCACATTCGGACACTTGCGAGAGTCGCCGTTCTGGTCAGGGCCCTTCCCTGGGAGGGTTCGGGTCGAGAAGATCGAAGGATCCCCACATGGAAGTGGTGCCAGATGGAGGCTGCCGACCGGCGAGTCGCGATCGCTGCCGCTCGCACTGGGTTTCTCACATCCGGATCGGCCGTGGAAGGCAGGGTCAACGACGCCGTGGCCGCGTCGTGGCGGCGCTCACGCATTGCCGGCGTGGATGCCAGCACCTCTCAGGCGGCCTTCCACGACGACCTGGACATGTCCAGCCGACTGGTCCGCTGCTCACAGCCGATCATCGACCGGCTGAGCGAGGAGACCGCGGAGATACCGCTCAGCATCGCCCTGAGCGACGGGAAGGCCCGGGTACTGACCCGCGTCGACACCGCCCGGACGATCGGACTGATGCTCGACAACGTCTCCTTCGCCCCCGGCTTCGGCTACGCCGAGGGCGGGATCGGGACGAACGGCGTCGGCACGGTATTCGAGTCCGGCCAGCCGATCCACATCGTCGGACCCGAACACTTCCATGAGTGCCTGCAGCCGTTCGCGTGCTCCGGGGCCCCCGTACGGGATCCGCTCAGCGGCCGTATCGAAGGCGTCCTCGACATCAGCTGCCTGACCGAGCACTCGAATCCGCTGATGCACTCGCTGGTCAGGGCCGCCGCCCACGAGATCGAACGCAATCTGCTGCTCGACCGCAGCCACAGGCAGCAGGCCCTCTTCGAGACGTTCGTCCGCGTCGACGCACGCTCGCGGGACGCTGTCATCGCACTCGGCGGAACGGTGACGATGGCCAACGCCTTCGCCCACGTTCTGCTCACACCGGCGGAACAGCAGACCGTCCAGGACCACGCGCGCCACCTCATGAGCCGCCGGGACCGCGCCGTGGACCAGTTGGAGCTGAGCACCGGGAAGGTCGTCCGCGTCCGCGGCACCCGTATCACCGCGGGGCACGACGCGGTGGGCGTCGTCGTCGAGGTCGCTCTGGTGGCGGAGGGCAGTCCCGACAGGCCGAGCCCCCCGGCCGCCGAAGAGGCGGTCCCCCCTCCGGCCATGGACACCGGAGCGGGCCTGAACCTGTCGCAGCTTCTCACGCCCTCCACTCTGAGCGGCAGCGGCCGGTCGCCCCTGTGGAAACGCGCCTGCAGGGACATCGCGTCGGCCCTGTCCCGCCATGAGGCGCTCCTGGTCATGGGAGAGACCGGTACCGGCAAGTTCTCACTCGTCGCCGAGATCTATCACCGGGTCAATCCCGGTGGCCGCAGCGTGCTCATCGACGCGGTGGACATCTCGCACTCGAGCTACACCGACGCGGAGGTCGCCCTGGAGGCGACAGCCCTTCCGACGCTGTACATCTTCCGGAAGATAGACCAGCTGTCGACCGAGGGAGTCGAACGGCTCAACACGTTCCTGCTCGCCCTGGCCGACAGCGACCGGCCTGTCTATGTCGCCGCCACGCTGTCCGATGCCAACATCGACTCCGACCTGCCGTTCCACGACCTCCTGGCGCACTTCCAGCAGGCCGCGACGGTGCCACCGCTGCGCCACCGCACTGAGGACATCCCCGCGGTGGTCGTCCAGGTACTCAACAAGATCTCCGCGAAACGGGACACCCGGGTCAGCCCTGCGGCGCTGCGCGTGATCTGCCACTACTCCTGGCCCCACAACATCACCCAGCTCGAGGACGCCTTGTCCGCGGCGCTGGTCAGACGGCCCGTCGGAGAGATCCAGCCCCAGGACCTGCCCGGATACTGCCACAACGCGGCCAGGCGCCAGCTCACCGGCATGGAGGCCATCGAGCGCGACGCCATCATCAAGGCACTCCACGACGCCAACGGCAACCGCGTCCAGGCCGCGGCAGCACTCGGGATAGCGCGCTCGTCGCTGTACCGCAAGCTCAAGAGCTTCGGTGTCACGACGATCTAAGTGCCGCATCAGACAACCTTCGCCCTGTTGACGACTTCGCGGAGGCGTTCGTCGGCGGCATGCTTGTTGCGCCAGGTGGATGTAGCGGCGGATCATGCTGCCCTGCTCTTTGTGGCTGGCGTGGTCGGTGCCGTCGAGTGCGACGAAGCGCAGGGCGGTGAATTTGGCCTCAATACGGTTGAGCCAGGAGCTGTTGGCCGGGGTGCAGGCGATCTCCACACCTCGGCGTCAAGGGCCTCAGGTCTGCCCTTGGAGGTGGCGCAGAGCTCGTGCGGCGGCGTGGGCTCCGCACATGCCGTGCGCGCCGGGGCCGGGCGGGGTGGCCGCGGAGCACAGGTAGTGGCCGGGCAGACCGGTGTCGTACGGGTGCAGGGTGGGCCGCGGGCCGAACAGCAGCTGGGGGATGTCCTTGGCGCCGGTCATGATGTTGCCGCCGACGTAGTTCGGGTTGTACGTGGCGAATCCGGGGGTGGTGCGCACCGCGGTGCCGACGATCCGGTCCCGGAATCCCGGGGCGAACCGCTCGATCTGGGCGGTGATCGCTCCTGTGGCGTCGCCGGACCAGCCGGCCGGTACGTGGGCGTAGGTCCACACCGGGTGCACGTCTCCGGCCGATCGCAGGGGATCGGCCAGATACTGCTGGCCGACCAGGACGAACGGCCGATCGGGCATCCGTCCGGCGTGGATGTCCCGCTCCGTGGCCGCGATCTCGGGGTACGTGCCGCCGACGTGCACCGTGCCGGCCCGCCGCGCCGCTTCGGCGGTCCAGGGCACGCCGCCCTCGACCGCGAAGTCGACCTTGAACGCCCCTGGCCCGTACCGGAACCGCCGGTAGGCACGGGCGACCCGGGGCGGCAGCTGGTCACCCAGGATGTCGGCCAGTGCGGTGGGCGCCACATCCCAGAGAGTCACGCCCGTGGGCGGCAGTTCGGAGGCCGACCGCACCCGCACGCCCGTCTCGATCTTCCCGCCGAGGTCGGTCAGCAGTGCGGCCATGGCGTCGGTGATACGGCGTGATCCTCCGACGGCCACGGCCCAGCCGTGCCGGTGCCCCGCGGTGAGGATGCCGAGTCCGATAGCGGCGCTCAGTGGCCGGTCGAGAGGGTGGAAGGCGTGTGCCGCCACGCCGCCCCACAGTGCCCGCGCCTCCTCGGTTGTGAACGCCTTGCCCAGCAGCGACGCGGGGGCCAGCGCGGGGACGCCGAAGCGGGCGAGTCGGATGGGGTGCCGTGGGATGCGGAGCAGCGGGCCGAGGATGTCGGCGTCGAAGGTGTCGTATGCCGCCGACGGGCCGTCGAACAGCCACCGCCAGCGTCGGCCGTCGCCGCCGAGACCCGCCGCGGTCTCGGTGACCGAGCGGTGCAGCACCCCTGCCGTGCCGCTGTCCAGCGGATGTACGCAGTCGATCTCCGGCAGCGCCCACCGCAGCCCGTAGCGGTCCAGGCCGAGCTCGCGCAGGAACGGTGAACCGACAGTCATCGGGTGGACGGCCGAGCAGTGGTCGTGCAGCAGCCCGGGAAGGATCGCCTCACCGGAGCGGGTGCCGCCTCCGATCTCGTCGGCCGCCTCGAGGACGGTGACCTGTACGCCCTCCCGGGCCAGTGCGATGGCGGCGGCCAGCCCGTTGGGGCCGGCGCCGACCACGATTGCCGTACTCATGTCGCCAAGCTTTCCACCGTGCCCTGCTGCCCCACCACCGGCGACGACTGCCCGCGGGTCCAGGTCACGTCGAGCGGGATCGGGCCGTTCGGCAGCCACGGCTGCTCCTTGACCGCGTCTGCGACCTTCCACGTACCGCGCTCGATGACCCCGAGCGCGGCGTCGATCACCTGGTAGTGCTGCACCTTGCGGTGGATGGCCTGCGACTCCACCCATACGACGATCCACTCGCCCGGGGCGAACCCGACCTGGGACTGCACGGCGTTGACGAGGTCGATGTTGTGCAGGTGGCCGTCGCCGAAGTTGAACCCGATCAGCGAGTTGCACGCGAACTCGGCCTCGCGCACGGTCCGTTGGTCGAGGTCGGGAAGGTTCTTCATGAGGACGGAGAACAGGCCGCGGCCCTGGCTGTGCATCGACCGCCAGGCGATCGTCTGCTGCATGGTGATCTCGGCGACCGCCTGCGGGTAGCCCATCGCCTGGAGCTGGTCGACCTGGTTGGTGGTCGGGCGGTGCGGCAGGGAGTTCAGCTTCTGCTCCGCGTCCGGCGCGAAGACCCACAGTGCGGAGGCCCAGTTGCCCGCGTACTGGCGCATCGAGGGCAGGAACGACACCAGGTCCGGGCGCAGATTGCCCAGCACGGGGAAGAACAGAAGCGCGGCGGCGATCCCGATGGTCAGCCACGGCGAGGACATGTCGCCGACGCCGTAGCCGTCCTGGGCCGGGAAGCCGAGGAACAGGAAGACCGACAGGTACGCGAACAGGATGTTCCACTCCAGCGGCACCGCCAGCGGGAACGTCGAGACGATGAAGAGGTGGAAGACGACCATCAACGCCACGCCGGCGACGGTCAGCCAGTGGTTCGTGGAGAAGAGCAGCACCAGCGGGGTGATGATCTCGACGGTGGTGCCACCGACGTGCGCGATGACGGTCGCGGCCTTCGACGGGCGGATGTCATGGGGAAAGTCGCGGTAGTGGAGCCGCTTGATCCGCCTCGACGGGACACAGGGGCTGTTGGAGACCATCGGCGACACGACGTTGGTGAAGTGAAGCCCGAACTTCGACACCCCGGCGCCGATCCACACCACGCAGATCAGCAGCTTCGCCGCGACGATCATGTCGGTGAGGGGCAGGACGGCGAAGAACACCAGCGCGGGCAGGTACTGCTCGCCCCGGGCGGCCAGGAAGAGCGTCTTGTCCCGCAGGCCGCACGCGACGTACAGCGCGATCGGCGCGATCAGCAGGGCCGGGCGCACCAGTCCGTCGGTGGGCACCGCGACCGCTGTCAGCAGGGCCGCCAGGAACGCCAGGTAGAGGACGACATCGACCACCGTACGGCGGTCGCCGTCGGTGAACGGCAGCCGCTTCCAGGGACGCAGCCGGATGGTGCCGGGCCGGGCCCAGAACAGGATGCCGCCGGTCATCGGCTTGAACTTGCCCGCGATCGGGCCCCAGGAGCCGGCCACGCCCAGCGCCTCCAGGAAGACCGTCCAGAGCAGGAGCTTCTGGTAGACGTCCGGCTGGTCCCACCAGTGGGCGACGTCCCAAAACGGTCCGGCGTCCGAGGTCCAGGTCACCAGGGCCGTACCGGCGAGGACGTACAGGAAGAGGACCTTGACCACGTACGTCGTCGGAATCATCTTCGGCGAGCCGAAACCGTACTCCACCCAGTGCAGGGCCAACGTTTTCATGCGTTCCTGAAGAGGCTTGTCCAGGAAAGTTTCCGGATCGACCGGCGGGAAGTCACCTGTTTTGAACCCCATTGTTCTCGCCTTTCTCGTACCGATTTTCGGGCGTGCTGATCCACACCGGAAATGCGCATGGACAATGTCCGGGTGGTGTGGTGTGGTGTGGGGTGGTGAGGTGGGTGTGATGCGGGGTGATTGTGCTTTACGAGCTCACCGTGAATGAGCGCAGGCGGGGTTTGTCGATCTTCCCCACCGGATTCTTCGGTAGCGACTCGGTGACCTGGACCGACACCGGTACCTTGACGCGGGCCAGCGAGCCCCGGCAGTGCTCGACGAGCTCCTCGGCCGTGGCGGCGGCACCCGGCAGCAGCGTGACGTACGCGACCGGCACCTCACCGAGCACCGGTTCGGGTGCGCCGACCACCGCCGCTTCGAGCACCGCAGGGTGGGTGTGCAGAACGTTCTCGATCTCCTTGGGGTAGATGTTCTCCCCGCCTCGGATGATCATGTCCTTGATCCGGTCGACCAGTACGAGATGGCCGTCCGTGTCGAAGCGCCCGACGTCGCCGGTGTGCAGCCAGCCGTCGACGACGGTCCTGGCCGTCTCGTCCGGCAGCCCGAGATAGCCGCGCATGACGTTCGGGCCACGGACCACCACTTCGCCCACCGATCCGGCGTCGAGGAGGTGGCCCTCGGCGTCCATCACGGCGACCGTCTGCCCCGGCAGCGGGAGCCCGACCGTCCCCGGCTTGCGCGGCCCGGCGGGCGGGTTCAGTGTCGACGCGCAGGTGCCCTCGGACAGCCCGTAGCCCTCGACGACCGGCACCCCGAACCGGTTCTCGAACCGGACGATCAGCTCGGCGGGCATCGGCGCGGCCCCGCAGATGGCCCGGCGCAGCGATGAGGTGTCCGGGCGCACGTCGTCCGGCAGCGAGATGAGCATGGCGTAGATCGCCGGGACCGCCGAGAAGTACGTCGGCCGCGCTGCCTCGACCGAGGCGAAGAAGGCCGACGCCCGGAAGCGCCCCGCGATCGTCGCCCGCCCACCGGCCAGCAGGGGCGACAGGACGCTCACCACGATCCCGTTGACGTGGAACAACGGCAGAACCAGCAGGCTGTGATCGGTCTCGTCCAGGCCGATGCCGTCGACGATCATCCGGCACATCGCGGCGATGTTGGAGTGGTCGAGCATGACGCCCTTCGGGCGGCCGGTGGTCCCGCTCGTGTAGATGATCAGGGCGAGGGCGTCGGAGGCGGGGGAGACGGCCTCCGGGGACCGGTCAGCCGCGCCGGCGAACGCGGCCACGTCCAGGGTTCCCATGCCGCGGCCTTCGGTGATCACCACCTTGGCCCCGGAATCCTCGATCTGATGGCGGGCCTCGGCTTCGGTCAGCCCGGGATTCACCGGCGTGACCGCGGCGCCCAGCCGCCATGCCGCGAACATGATGACGACGAGATCCAAACGGTTCGCCAACGCGACCGCGACCACATCGCCGACACCTACTCCGTGAACACGGAGAACACCGGCCGCAGACCGGACACGCTGCAAAAAAGCGTCATTGTCCAGCTGCTCGCGATCATCCGCGATACACGGTCCGGTGGGATTCTGGCCGGCCCGGAAATCCGGCAATTCGGCGATGTGCTGCACGATTTCCTCACCATTGAGTCGCGCCGGACGAAAATATTAGGCAAACGCAATAACTGAAAGGTAGGCAGGGGAAACCCGTCCGGCCATGGGCTCGCGTCCCAGCCCGGACCCACCTCTTTGTGCCGCCGTCACAAAGCGGGAGGCGGACGTCTCGGGTACGGTCCGGCCATGAGCGCCGCCCATGTCAACGTCGACGTGATCGTGCGGGACGTCGCCAGGCGCACCCAGGCCGATCTCGAGAACCTCACCACCGAGATGACCTCGATGTTCGTCGACGTCATCCCCGAGTTCCGTCACGACGACGCCGTGCGACGACTGATGGTCGCCAGCACCGCGTCGAACCTGGCGGCGATTGTCGACATGCTTGCGCTGAACATCTCCATCGACGACATCACCGTCCCACCGGCCGCGGCGGAGTACGCCCGCCGCTTCGCCCAGCACGGCCTGTCACTGGAGGCACTGCTGCGCGCATACCGCCTCGGCGAGCACATGGTCGTCCAGCGGGCCATGACCACCCTCGGCCGTCTCGACCTGCCCACCGACGCTGCCCTGGCCACGACAAGCCAGATCGCGCGACTGACGAACAGGTACATCGACCAGATCATCGAGGGCATTATCGACATCTACGAGGACGAGCGCAGCCGGTGGGACGCACGTTCCGACGCGGCACGCGCCGCCCAGGTCCGCGCCGTACTCGACACCGAAGGGCTCGACCTCGCGTCGGCTGAGACGATGCTGTCGACGTCCCTGCGCGGATGGCACCTCGCCGCGATCATCTGGACGCAGCCCGGTTCACCCGACCCTGACGCGGCCCGACTGCGCGCCGGCGCAGCCATGTTGTCCGCGGCCACCGGCCAGACTCCACTGACGATCTCGGCGGATGAGCGAACGTACTGGGTCTGGATCTCATCCACCGCGAAACCGACCCTCAACCGCCCCCTGCTGGAACATGAACTGGGCAAGCACCCGGCACTCCGGATCGCCGTCGGCGACGACCCGTCCCCCGGACTCGACGGCTTCCGGCAGACCTTCCGGGACGCTCAGCGCGCCCGCACGGTCGCCGTCACCGCGGCCGACCCGCACCGCGCGCTCGTCCTCCACTCTCAGGTCGCGCTCGCCGGCCTCCTCGTCGATCACCTCGCCGACGTCAGGGCGTGGGCCGCACGCGTCCTCGGCGGCCTCATGCGCGACGACGACGCCACGCTCCGCCTGCGCGAGACCGTGCAGGTATTCCTGGACGCCCAGGGCAGTTTCACCGACGCCGCCGCGCGCATGCACGTCCACAAAAACACCGTCCACTACCGCGTACGCAAGGCTGAGGAGATCCTCGGCCACCCCCTCACCGAGAACCGCCTGAACATCGAGGTGGCCCTGCTGGCCTGTGCGCAGCTCGGACTCGGAGGAGCAGGCACACAGACGGCACGCGACAACTGATCACCGAGGACAGCACAAAGGCCCGGGTTTATGACCTGGGCCTTCGTCATGGAGCGGTGGACGAGAACCGAACTCGCGCCCTCGGCTTGGGAAGAGACGGCGCTTGCCGGGGAAGGAGCCAAACTGCCGCTGGGTGGCAAGACAAGGATCCGTGCCCTGTCCGTGCCCGTAAGAACGGGCAGCCATCATCATCCTCTCTGCGCGCGGTGAGGATACCGACCGGATCCCTGGCCTTGAGATCGGTGCCGACGACTATGTCGCGAAGCCGTTCAGTCCGCGGAACGTCAGAGCAGGGGGACACGTGACCTGGTGGGGCGCCCGGGGGTCGTCGCTGCCCTCGGCGGGCCACCCCATCCGGACGGGAACCCGGCGTGGCCTGTCGACTGTCCAGGGGAGTGCGGTGGACGCGCTCGGCTGGTGCGCGGGATTGCGGCGAGCTGCTTGCGGTCGTGGCTATGCGGGTGCGTCGCGGGTGCAAGTGGCGTCGGCTGTCTCCGTTCCGTCGCCCTCGGGTGTGGGACCGGTGCGCAGCTCGACGCAGCAGACGCCTGCGCGAGGGGTCAGCACGGCGGTGGTTTCCTGGGTCTTGGTGGCGGTCAGGTAGCCGCGCAGGAAGGCGTGGTTCATGCCACAGACCAGGCGCGGTGCCTGCGCGGCGACGGGATGGAAGGGGCAGTTGTGCAGAACGATGCGATCGGCCCCTTCGGATGCGGGTTCGAAACCGAGTGACTCGAGGAACGCGGTGACGTCGACGGCGCAGGCCCCGGCGCCCAGTGCCTCGCCCCGGGTGCGGGCGACACGCAGTGCCGCCTCCTGCGCACTCTCCTGCGGCAGTTGTGCCGTCAGTGCCTCGGCCAGCAGTGAGGCCAGCAGGTCGTGGCGGCGTGGCGGAAGGCTCACCGAGAGGGGGTGCGGGCTGGGCTCGTACACCTTCGGCGCGCGGCCCACGCGGCGCGGCCCGTGGCCGCCGTGCCGGGCCTGCAGCAGCCCCGCCTCCACGAGCTTGTCCAGGTGAAAGGCCGCGAGCTTGCGCGAGATCCCGACCGCCGCTGACGCCTCCTCGCGGGTCACCGGCCGCCGGGCACGCCGTACGAATGCGAGCAGCCTGCGCCTCGACTCGTCGCCGAGGACGGCGAGCGCGGCGAGCGCGTCGGCGCCGGGCCCCGGCCGTGCCGACGCGGCTGCGTTCGGTTCGGACGTCACGCGCTCACCGTAACCCCGGCGAGTGGCGCTGTGGGCAGGCCGGCCTCCTCTGTTTGACGGCCGCCGGAATAAGGCCAAGACTTGTTGGTGAAATACCTCATGGCGAGGTGGTACCCATGACGGTGAACAATGATCTGCGTCAGGCGAAGCAGCCGGTCAGCGCCGCGCTGGCGGGCCCTTACGGGCATCCGTTTCATCCGATCCTGGTCACTGTGCCGATCGGGGCCTGGGTGGGCAGCCTGGTCTTCGACATCGCCTCCCGGATCGTCGACCGGCCGGGCTTCCTGGCTCACGGATCAGCCTGGCTGATCGCCATCGGTGTGCTCGGCGCGCTGGCCGCGGCCAGCGTCGGTTTCCTTGACCTGTTCGCCATCCCCACCGGCACTCCGGCCTTCCGCACGGGCCTGGTGCACATGGCGCTGAACCTCGGCGTCACCGCCGCCTACGCGGCCGGTTTCGCGTGGAGGCAGGTCGGCGACTACCCGGAGGAGCAGGGCGTCGGATACGGGCAACTGGTGCTCTCCGCCGCTGCCCTCGCGGTCCTCGGCGTCTCTGGCTACCTCGGCGGCAAACTCGCCTACCGCTACGGCGTCCGTGTGGCTGCCGAAGACGTCCAGGCCGACGGCTTCCGCACCCACTCCGACCGGCCGCCCGGCCCGCACGCCTGAAAACAGAACCGCTGGAGGACACCATGGACATTGCCGCTCTTGTCGCGTGGGTGGTCACCGCCCTCGGCGGATTCGTCCTCCTCGCCCGCTGGATCGGACGCGGCGGTCTGCGCCAGCAGCAGAGCCGAACCACACACTTCCCCGCGCCGCTCGTCTTCGGCCATTTCCTCCTCGCCGCGGCCGGACTGATCCTCTGGATCGTCTACCTGGCCGCGGACGGCGACGCGTTGGCGTGGACGGCCTTCGGGGTGCTTGTCGCCGTCGCCCTGCTCGGTTTCACCCTGTTCGCCCGCTGGATCCCCGTGTACCGCGCCACCGCCCCGACCACCACCGCTGGGGACGAGGCAACGCCCGCCGAACGGCACCTGCCCCTGCCCGTGGTTCTCGCCCACGGCCTCCTTGGAGCGACCACGCTCGTTCTGGTGCTCCTCGCGGCGCTCGGGGTGGGCGGCAGCTGACTCGGCGAATTTCACCTTGCCGACGACCAGGCATCGGTAACTGGGCAGCCTGATCAGCGAACGTCACCACGCCGCCTGATAGAACGGACCGGCGAAATCCGACCTGGCGTTACTACCGGTTTCGTGCCGCAGCCGAACGATTCACCATCATGGTCGAGTCATTGTCGGCTCCGGCTCGGCCGGCAGGCCGCACAGGCGCGCGGCGTCGTGCCACAGCGCTTCTTCCCGGGTCACGTCGTATGACTCGGCGGACGATGGAACGTCCTTGCCGCGATCGAGGTACGCACCGGTTGGACTCGGCCGGACGCCTTCGACGGCTGCGGCGAGTAGCTCGCCCGCGGCGTCCGGACCCGTGGCGCTGCCGGTGGCTCGGCGAAGCCGCAGCATGATGTCGACCAGGGTGCGGACCGTTGGGCCGGCGTGCCGCAGGAGACCGGTGTCAGTGACCGGTCCGGGGGTGTAGGAGTAGACGTCGATGCCGGGCGGTAGCCGGCGTGCGAGCGCATGGACCAGGTAGATCACGCCGAGCTTGCTCGTGGCGTAGGCGCGGGCGCCTGCCGAGGTGGAGCCTGACCCGCGTCCGGTGGCGGGGGAAGCGAGCCGTTCGACATCTTCCCAGCGCGGCGGTGGGGTAGTGCCCCAAGTATGAGCGAAATCGCCGAAATGCCCCTCGCTGGTGGTGATCACGAGTCGTGCCGGCGAGGTAAACCGGTCGAACAGCAGGCGGAGCAGAAGGTAGTTGGCGAGCACGTTGACGCCGAACGTCATCTCGAAGTCGTCGGCGGTGGCCCGCCTGGCCGACGGCAACACCACGCCGGCGTTGCCGAGGAAACCTCGAAGCGGCGGCAGGTCGCCGTGGTCCAGTGCCGCGCGGATGGACTGTGCGGATTCGCGGATGTCCGCGAAAGCCGCGAGGTCGCAGCGTAACGAGGTGATATGGGGATTTCCGCTGTCATCGGACAACTCGGCCGCAAGCCGCTCTCCGTCGGTGCCCCGCACAAGGATGACCAGATGAAGGTCTGGCCGCCCGCGCAACAGGTGCTGGGCGGCGACCCGGCCGATGCCCCGACTGGCGCCGGTCATAACCACGGTGCGGGTGGGGGAATGCAGGGAGGAGGCCATGGATCACCTTTTGGTACTCGATTTCAATAGGTACTCAGTACCATATGGAGGTTGATCCGGTGTCGCTACACTGGGTGGCATGACCGACCGCCTGCCGCTGCGTCTACGCAAGCAGCAGCAAGCTCGGGACAGGATCGTGGCGGCGGCCTTCGCGCTGTTCACGGAGCGTGGCTTTGCCGAGGTCACCGTGACCGAGATCGCGGAGCGGGCCGACGTGGGACGGACCACCTTCTTCCGCTACTTCGGGGACAAGCAGGAAGTCGTCTTCGCGGACGAACAGCACCTGCTGGAAGAGCTGACAGCGCGGCTGGCGGCGATTCCTGAAGGTGCTGCGACGTCACTGCCCACGGCCCTGGAACAGGTCCGCACCCTGGTCCTCGCGCTCTGCGCCGAAGGCGTCGGGGATCCGGCTCGCTACGTCGCGCATGGGCAACTGCTCGAGCACTATCCCGAATTGTTCGACCGCAACACCCGAAAACTTCACCGCTACACCAAGGTGATCGAGGAGGGTCTGGTCTCCCGTGGTGCCCCCGGCCCTACAGCTGTTCTGGCCGCCCAACTCGGCCTTGCCTGCTACCACGCCGGCTCCCGGTTGGCCGGCTCCAACGCCAGGGCTCTCGTCCCCGAAGTGGCAGCCGCCTTCGACGCGCTCGCCGAGCGGTGAGCGGCCTCAGCGGATGCCGCCCTCTCCCTCTTCGTAACCTGACGCCCGCACCGGACTCGACAACCGAGCGGATACGAGCGTCTGGCCCAGCTCCCAGACCCACCGTCGCCACTCGACGCCGGCCCGGCCGAACGGTTGCCCAGTCGTGGGCCGTTCAAAACCAGCCGGACAGAAGTGAGCACCGGAAGAGCAATGAATGGTCGCTCGACAAGTGGGCTGTCGGCACACACTTGCCTACGTCAGTTCCTCACCACCGAGGGTCCCAACGAAAGGCGCAGCCGTGAGCGGCGACATCAGTCTGCACATCGGAGCACTGTCCCCGGACCATGCCGATGACTTCGGTCTCATGTCGACGGTGACGTCCCTGGTCAATGAGGTCTATGAAGTGGCCGAGAAGGGGTTGGCCACCACCGTCCACCAGCGTGACGTCGGCGTCGGCGGGAGCTGGTGCGGTTCGCCGAGCAACGTGGCCCGGCCTCCGGGGCTGGACGTCATGCAACTGGGTGGCCGTCGACACCTTCGGGTTCTGGCAACTGATGTGAGATAACCGGTAGTTGGTAGCTGGGAAACAAGTAGTCAACCCGACGTCTGACCAGTTCGCCGTGGTTCTGCTTGTTCGGCGGTGGGCCACTTTCTCCCAAGGACTGCTCAGGTCGGCGGCGAGCAGCTGAACGAGCCTGAGGTGGGGGCGGGCGAAGATCAGTGATGCCACCGGTCGCCCGGCAGGAGCCGCGCAGCCGTGGCCGGGCCGGCCTGGCCGTTTGGATGCCCCAACGGCCAGGCGGATACCGGTGCCGTTGCTGATGAGTCGCGAGGACCGTCGTGGTCCGACCAGACCGCCCGGCGAGTCGGCCGGGGATGCAGCCGGCCCCGGGCTCGCGCGATCACCTGTCCGTAGAGTCCGTAGAGGTCCGTAGAGGTCCGTAAAGGTCCGTAGAGATAGTCCACCCGACAGCACGACGGGGTCCCCCGATGAACAGAGAAGGAACGAGATGGACAACACGTTGATCATCGGTGGTACGTCCGGCATCGGACGGCACTTGGCCGTTCACTACGCCGCGCGTGGCGACTCGGTGGTGATCACCGGCCGGGATGGGGAACGTTCCCGGGACGTCGCGAGAGAGGTGGCGGAGTCCGCCGTCGCAGAGGGCGGGCCCTATCCCGAGGTGCGCGGCCTGGCGCTGGACCTCAGCCGCCCGCACGACATCGCCGCCGCCCTCGCCGACGTCGGCGAGGTCGACCGTCTCGCGCTCGTAGCGGTCGAGCGCGACATGAACAATATTGCGGACTACGACATCGACAAGGCCATCCGCCTGACCACGCTGAAGCTGGTCGGCTACCCCACGGTGGTGCACGAGTTGCGGTCGCGCCTGTCTCCGGACAGCGCCGTGCTGCTGTTCGGCGGTATGGCAAAGGACCGTCCCTACGAGGGTTCCACGACGGTGACCACGATCAACGCCGGTGTGGTGGGCTTGATGCGGACACTCGCCGTCGAGCTGGCGCCGATCCGGGTCAATTCCATTCATACGTGGCTGATCGACGACTCGCCGTTCTGGCAGGACAAGCCGGACATCCAGGAGTTCGCCCGCAGCCGTACGCTGACCAACCGGCTGTCCACGTCGGCCGAGGTGGTGGACGCCGCCATATTCCTCATGGAGAACGCGGCCGTCAATGCGGTCGACCTGCGGGTCGACGGAGGCATGTGGGAACGCTGACGCTCCCGCTCCGCCTGCGGGGAACGCGCCGTGCCACGACGCGGTGACATCCAGTCAGGCGGCTTGCGCGGGCGGGGCCTCAAGGCGGCAGCGACGTGTGCCCATGCGGAGCACGCGGTATGCAGTGCTGAGCACTTGTGGGCACGGGCGTATCCCCTTGAGCGTGGACACCCTGATCATTGGATCGTGATGATCCAGCACGGTTTGGCCGCAGCGACGTGCGGCCAAACCGTCCGCATTCCACGTCCGAGCTGAGGCCGTCAAGTGGGCCTCCGACGCCACCCGGTTGCGGTATCGGGCCAGCGGCAATGAGCAGTGCTACGTGGGTCAATGGATGCGCGCGTTGCTGCTGAAGATCGCGTTGCAGGCGAAGGGCCGGGTTGCCTCTCAGCGCCGTTGCTGGGCGGCCATCCACTGCCAGATGTGCGTTCCGTTGTTGCTGGGGTCGTTGCGGGCGACGTAGATCCACGACCAGTGGCCGGCGAACTGGTGGCCGTTCCAGATGACGTGGTCGTAGAGCGTCATCAGTGAGCCGGGGATGAGGTCGTGCGCGTGGGCGGTGTTGGCCTGCGGGTCCACGGTGGTGTCGTCGCGGGAGGTGACGAGCCAGCTGGGGGTGCTGATCTTTGCCAGCTCGGCGTCGGGGATCAGCGGTGCGCCGCCGGGTGGGAAGGACGTGACAACGCCGCAGATCGGCACGGAAGCGGCGAACAGGGTGGGGTAGACGGTGGTCATCTTCATGCTCATGTAGCCGCCGTTGCTACAGCCGGCGACGTAGATCCGGTCGTGGTCGATGCGGTTCCTGCTCGCGACCTCGCCGATGATCTCGTGGATGCGTGGAGCGAAGCGGGGGCCGTCCTGCATCCAGGCGGAGGTGCTTTGCGGGGCAAGGACGTAGGCGCCGTTGAAGATGCGTTGTGCCTGGGGGGTGGCGAAGCCCAGGGCGCCGCGGTTGGCTCGCAGCGTGGTCTCGTTGTCGTAGTAGTTGTCGGGTAATGAGGCGCCCTCACCTCCGCCGTGCAGCCAGACGATCAGGGGGTGCCTGCCTCGTCGGGAGGAGTGGGAGCCGATAGGTGAGTACAGCCGGTACTTCATTCCCGAGCCGGAGACGTGGGAGCTGAACGCGTCGACCTCGGGGTCCAACAGCCGACGGCCCTGCACGAAGTTCTTGATGGTGACCGATCGGTGATCGCGTAAGGCGATCGGGGCGTGCTGAGTGATGGTGTAGGCGAGGTTGAGCATGACGTTGCGGCCCTTGCCCGCGATGTAGCCGAGTGTGCTGCCGCCGGTCTGGCCTTCGGCGTAGCTCAGGTCGAGGACGATATTGCCGCGGTGGTCGAGCCGGACGGCGGTCACCGTGCGGTCGAGGTCGTACTCGCCGAAGATGACGTCGTCGGCGGCGATGGGGATCGGGCTGGTGGCTTTGGCGTGCACGGTGAAGGTGGCGGTGGTCAGACTGGCCGGGTCGATCGGGCCGAGCCGGGCGGTGTTGAGGCTGATCGAGGTGACCTGTTCGCCATCGTCGAGCACCTGGGCGTTGAGGGTGAATCTCACGCTGGTGGTTGCCTGGTCGTCGGCATACGCGGCGACGCCGGGCAGGGATAGCCCGGCGGCGGCGCCCGTGCCGGCGGCCAGAATGGTGCGACGGCTGATCGGTGTTGCCATGCGGACTCCTCGAGTGGTGGGGAGGCTTCGTCGCGGTCTATGTGCCGAATCCGGCGGTGAGCGCCGCCAGTTGACAGTGGCCCGTCATGTACAGGATCAGGATGGGCAGTCTCGTGAGCAAGACGCAGGCGAGCACCGCTGGCACGTTCCCGGCGTCGAGGCGTAGCGGACAAGTACTGCTTCGCCGTGCTCCAGACGGTGACGGCGGGCCTTGGGCCGGGTAGTTCACGTATTTGCGTTGGCGGCAAGAGGATGAGGCGGCAGGGCGGAACGCGGACAATGGGGCCGCGTTGTGGGGATCGGTGTACCGGTCGCGGAAGCCCTCCACGTGCTCCAGGTCCAGCGACGGCGACTTCACCGCCTTGTGGCGCCATCACATACGTCGGGAACATGCCTCTATCCCCGCCTCGACCGCCTGATTACCGCTCGACGGCCTGAACGAGCTCACTGCAGCAGAGCTGCGGCCACTGCGTAGTCACGCCTCTGGGCCTGCGCGAGGCGTTTCTCTTCGACAGCGCCCAGGACGTCGATGCGCTCGAACCGGTCGATCGCCTCTGCGACTGCGGCGGCGGAGTCGACTGGCCACGTCGAGGTCGAGGTGCGTCATCAGGGGGTGGTTCTCGTTCGCTGGGCGATCTGTCGCCGGCGCCAGGCGCAGGAACGGAACTCGTGCAGGTCGATCACGGTGTGGGAACAGCCTCTCTCGCGGTAATTGACAGGGTACTTCTGTTCTCCATAACGTACCCACCATCCGAGTCGCCGTCGCCAGCTCAATGAGGAGCGCCGATGCAGCACGTGTATGACATAGATGTCCGGATTCCGGTGCGTGACGGCGTGGCCCTGGCCGCCAACGTGTGGCATCCGGCCGCGGGAGAAGCTCCGACGCTGCTCGTACGCCTGCCGTACGGCAAGGACGTGATGGGCTTCGGCCAGTCAGCCATCCCCGACCTCCTGGCTCTGGTAGAGGCCGGATACGCGCTGGTGGTGCAGGACTGCCGGGGCACCCACCGCTCGGAAGGCGAGTTCGTTCCTCATATGGCCGACCGGGCCGACGGCGAGGACACCGTCGCCTGGATCGCCGACCAGCCGTGGTCGGATGGCACGGTGGGCATGTACGGGCCGTCCTACCTGGGGATGGTCCAGTGGGAAACCGCCGTAACCGGTGTCCCCGCCCTCAAAGCGATCGCGCCGGCCTTCACCTCGATCGACAACTACGAGGCGCCCTGGTTCTCCGCGGGCGGTGCGCTGTCACTGAGCCTGGTCACGATGTGGAACGCCATCATGTACGCGGCCGACGCGCAGCGTTCCCTGGCGGCCGGCGAGGACACCCTGTCCCAGCTGCAGCAGCTCGGTCAGGCGGCGCTGTTTCCCGAGCCTCTCAACGATGTGCTGCCGACGGCCGAGGTTCCGGTTCTGGCGGCGTACGGCAAGTGGTGGGACGACTGGATGGCCCACCCTTCCCACGACGAGTACTGGGACGCCATGGAGCTCACGCCCGAGCTCAAGAACGTCACGGCCCCGGCGCTCAACATCGGCGGCTGGTACGACCTCTACATCGGCCAGACCGTCCGCACCTACACCACCGCCCGCCGGCAGGCGGGCAGTGCGCAGGCGCGCGAGGGGCAGCGGCTGATCATCGGTCCGTGGGATCACATGTCCGCGAGTGGCGTCTATCCCGACCGCTCCTTCGGCCCGCTGGCCAGTGCCCAGATGATGGGCCTGACCGGCCTGCATGTGAAGTTCTTCGACCGCTGGCTCCGCGGCGACACCACCGCTCTCGACGACGAGGCGCCCGTGAAGATCTTCGTCATGGGCATCGACCAGTGGCGCGACGAGCAGGAGTGGCCGCTGCCCGACACGCAGTGGACCGACTTCCACCTGACAAGCGCAGGTCACGCCAACACAGCGGGCGGCGACGGCGTGTTGACGACCGAGCCGCCGACCACGGTGGAGCGCGACACCTACCTCTACGACCCGCGCCGCCCGGTTCCCACGGCCGGCGGGGCGTCCATGCCGACGACACCGGGGTTCTGCGGCCCGGTCGACCAGCGGACCGTCGCCGGTCGCGAGGACGTCCTGTGCTTCGCCGGCCCCGTGCTCGAGGAGCCTGTCGAGGCCACCGGTCCGGTCAGCCTGACCCTGTTCGTCTCCTCGTCGGCGGTGGACACCGACTTCACCGCCAAGCTCGTCGACGTCTTCCCCGACGGCAGAGCGATCAACCTGTGCGACGGGATCCTGCGTGCCCGCTACCGGGGCAGCCTCTCCACAGAAGAACTGATGGAGCCCGGCGCGGTCTACGAGATCACCATCGATATGACCGCCACGTCCAACGTGTTCCTTCCCGGTCACCGTATCCGCGTGGACGTCTCCAGCAGCAACTTCCCGCGCTACGACCGCAACACCAACACCGGAGGCGTCATCGCCCGTGAGGGCGAGGAGCAGATGATTCCCGCGGTCAACCACATCCATCACGGGCCGAGCCACCCCAGCCGTCTGGTCCTGCCGATCATCGACCGCAAGGACCAGCGATGAGCGCCGCCGTCCGGGTCGCCGAACTGACCGCGACCTTCGCGGCTCCTTCCGCGAACGTGGCCTGGCTGCTGTGCGACCAGCACGCGGCCGACCGCGTCGCGTTCACCGTCGTCGACGGCGCCGGTGAGCCTTCCACGCTGTCCTTCGGAGAGCTCGCCGCAGACTCACACCGCTACGCCAGGGCGCTGCAGGGGCTTGGCGTCGGTCCGGGTGACAGGGTGGCGACCCTGATGGGCAAGAGCACCGACCTGGTCACCGTCATCCTCGCCATCTGGCGGCTCGGTGCGGTCTACGTCCCGCTGTTCACCGCGTTCGCGGCCCAGGCCATCGCCCTGCGCCTGGAAGGCTCAGGTGCGCACGTGGTGGTCGTCGACCCGGACCAGCGCCACAAACTCGACCCGGGTCCCGACATGCCGGACGACGCCCAGCGCCGCGTCGTCGTCACCGGAACCGCCGCCTCCCGCGGTGACACCCTGCTGGCCGACCTCGTCGCGGCCGCGTCGCCGGAGCCGGTGCCCGCCGTCACCACGAGCGGGGACGGACCGCTGGTGCACATGTTCACCTCCGGCACCACCGGCAAGCCCAAGGGGGTCATCCACCCCGTCTCCTACATCGCCGGATGGCAGGTCTACCTGGAGTACGGCCTCGCCGTCACCGAGGACAGCAGCTACTGGTGCGCCGCCGACCCCGGCTGGGCCTACGGGCTGTACTCCGCCATCGTCGCTCCGATGGCCGCCGGCATCCCCAGCCTGCTGCTGTCCGGCGGGTTCTCCGCCGAGACGACCTGGCGCACCCTCGTCGACCACCAGGTCACCGACTTCGCCGCCGCCCCGACCGTGTACCGGGGACTGCGCTCCTCGTCGGTGCCGGTGCCGCGGGGGCTGCGCCTGGAAAGGGCGTCCAGCGCGGGGGAGCCACTGACTCCCGAGGTCAACGAATGGGCCGGCTCCGCGCTCGGCCTGGCCGTGCACGATCACTTCGGCCAGACCGAGGTCGGCATGCCCCTGGCCAACCACCACCATCCCGAACTCGCACGTCCCCTAAAGGCCGGATCAATGGGCCGGCCGCTGCCCGGCTGGAGCCTGACCGTCCTGGCCGACGAGAAGGACGAGCCCGCCGAACCAGGCGTGCTCGGCCGGGTCGCGATCGACGTCGCGGCGAGCCCGCTGATGACCTTCCGCGACTACCAGATCCCGGGCCAGAGCCACGGCAAGTTCACCGCCGACGGCCACTGGTACCTCACCGGCGACGCCGGGCGCGTCGACGCCGACGGCGACTTCTTCTTCTCCTCCCGCGACGACGACGTCATCATCATGGCCGGCTACCGGATCGGGCCGTTCGAGATCGAGAGCGTCCTCGCCCAGCACCCCGCTGTCGCCGAGTGCAGCGTCATCGGCGCACCCGACGACGTCCGCGGCGAGGTCATCGAGGCGTACGTCGTCCTCCGCGACGGTGGCGACGCCTCGCCGGAACTGGCCACCGAACTCCAGCTGCTGGTCAAGACCCGCTACGCCGCCCACGCCTACCCGCGCACGATCCACTTCATCGACGCCCTGCCCAAGACGCCCAGCGGCAAGACCCAGCGCTACCTGCTGCGCAGTCGCCGCCGCACCGAACTCGCCACCCCGGAGCCACGTTGACCGGCACTGAACCTCTGCTCGTCGAGCAACGCGGCACCGTCCGGTGGCTGCTGCTCAACCGCCCCAAGCGGCGCAACGCCCTCGACGTCACCCTCATAGAAGCCCTGGACAAGCAGATCACCAGTGCCGAGGCCGACCCCGGCACAGCGGTCATCGCCGTGGCGGGCAGGGGGCCGAGCTTCTGTGCCGGCGGGGACTTCCACCAGTTCCTGGAGCTGCACGACAGGGGCGACAACCCGGTCGACTTCCTGACCGACGTATCGGCATGCTTCAGCCGTATCGCGGCCAGCTCGAAACCCTGGGTCGCCGTGCTGCACGGTCACGCCGTCGCCGGAGGCCTGGAACTCGCGCTGGCCTGCGATGTCGTCGTCGCCGCCGACACCACGCTCATCGGCGACGGTCACCTGAAGCGGCGGCTGGTACCGGCCGGCGGCTCCAGCGTCCGGCTTCCCGGTGCGGTCGGACGCGGACTGTCGCGCTGGCTCCTGCTCACCGGCGAACTGCTGCCCGCGACCTCTTTCGCGCACACCGGCTGGATCCACGCGATCGTGCCCGAGGCAGACCTCGACGCCACCGCCACCCGCATCTGCCGGCAACTGGCCGACCGCGACAGCCCCGCCCAACAACGGCTCAAGACGCTGCTGCACCGGATCGACGGCGTCGCCCCCGAACACGCCCTGCGCGAGGAACTGGCCACATTCGCCGACAACTGGTCGGCGAGCTCGGTGGCCGACGCCCTGCGCGCCTTCCTCGCTCCCCGGACCCCGAAGGCAGACACCAAGTGAATCGCTACCACGGACGCGTCGTCGCCATCACCGGCGCCGCACAAGGCCTCGGCCTCGCGATGGCGACCCGGTTCGCCGCGGAGGGCGCCACCGTCGCGCTGGCCGACGTCAACCAACAGGCCCTCACCGATGCCACCGGGACAATCGCCGACGCCCACGACGCGAAACTCCGCGCCGACGTGGTGGACGTGACCGACTCCGCACAGGTCGATGACTGGATCACCGGCATCACCGTCGATCTCGGCCGCCTCGACGTGCTGGTCAACAACGCCGGCATCATCCGCGACAACCGCGTCGAGGACATCACCGACGACGACTGGCACGCGGTCATCGACGTCAGCCTCACCGGCGGCTTCCACTGCGCCCGCGCCGCGTTCCGCCCCATGAGAACCCAGGGCTACGGACGCATCATCAGCTTCTCCTCCATGTCCTGGCGCGGGAACTTCGGCCAGACCAACTACGTGGCCGCCAAGGCCGGCATCGTCGGTATGACCCGCACCCTCGCGCTTGAAGGCGCCCGCCACGGCATCACCGCCAACGCCATCGCCCCCGGCCTCATCGACACACCCATGCTCGCCTCCATGAACGGCCCCGCACGCGACAAACTCACGAACAAGGTCCCGATGCGCCGCACCGGCACGCCCGAGGACATCGCCGAAGCCGCGGCCTTCCTCGCCGGCGAAGCCGCCGGCTACATCACCGGCATCGTCCTCGACGTGGACGGCGGCATCTCCATCGGATCCTCCATCCGGTAACCGCCAACCCGGCGGACGAGCAGGAGATCCGCCGCTGCATCGGCCTTCGTGCGAGGCGATCGTGCGAGGCGATCGTCGAGAACAGTGACACGGCCGATCCGCTTCGCAGTCGTGCCATCACATAGTGGTCTCGCGGTGGTCCTTGGGACCGGGAGGTACTGATGCAGGGTGTGCTTGTCACCGCGTTCGAGGGCCCTGATGCCCTGGTCGTACGAGAGCTTCCGGAGCCGGAGGCCCAAGAGGGCCAGGTCCTCATCGACGTCGAATGGGCGGGCGTGGTTTTCCCGGACATCCTGCAGACTCGCGGGGAATACCAGACACGCCCCGAACTGCCGTTCGTCCCCGGCTGGGAGGTGTCCGGAACGGTCCGTACCGACGGTTCCGGATTCCGCTCCGGTGACCGCGTGGCAGCCCTCCCGGTCACCGGTGGCTTCGCCCAGACGGTCGCTGTCGAGGCGTCGATGGTCTTTCCTCTCCCGTGCAACGTCGACACCCGCCGTGGGGCCGCCCTGCCCCTGAACTACCTGACCGCACATTTCGCGCTCATCCGCCGGGGCGCTCTCCGACCGGGCGAGGTCGTCCTCGTCCACGGAGCCGCAGGCGGAGTGGGCAGCGCGGCCTGTCAAATGGCAGCGTCCTACGGCGCACGCGTCATCGCCGTCGTGTCCACCGACGAGAAGGCCGAACTGGCCAGGACCGTAGGAGCACAGGAGGTGGTGAGGGCCGACGGGTTTCTCGACGCCGTCAGGACGCTCACCGACGGCCAAGGCGTTGATCTTGTGGTCGATCCCGTCGGCGGGGATCGCTTCCTGGACTCGCTTCGTGCGCTGCGGCACGGCGCGGGGCGCCTCCTCGTGCTGGGATTCGCGGGCCGGGGCATCCCCACGCTCAAAGTGAATCGCCTGCTGCTGACCAACACCTCGGTGCTCGGAGCCGGGGTGGCCGAGTACTGGCGTCAGGATCCGGAAGCCGCCCGCGCCCAGTGGCGCGAACTCTGGCCGCTGCTGAAATCCGGCAGGCTGGACCCGCCCATCTCGTCCGTCTTCCCCCTGGAACAGGCGTCGGCCGCGCTGCGGCACCTGGACGAGCGAAAAACCCTCGGCCGGACACTGCTGCGAGTCAGTGCCTGATGACGCCTCGGAGTCATCAAGCATGCGCGAGCACCAGGGCGGCCGGTGAACAAAGAACGCGGCTGCCCCGGCACTGTCGGGCGGGGCCCCCGGGCGTGGCGCGGGGGACCTCGGCGTGGCGCGGGGGACCTCGGTCATGAGCTCTTCCCCGGACTTGTCGCTTCGCCAAGCCTGGGTACGTCAGCCGGTACGCTGATAGCTCCTTGCTTTCGCCGCCCGGGCCGCCCTTCCGGCGCGGGCGACCAGCCGCCGCTACAGGCGGAGACGCTCATGGGAGACTGCTGCGGTGACGGCCCAACCTGACTCGCGCGACCGACGCCCACGCCGAACGGCACGCAGACGGGTCGTCGACACACACCGGCGGGACGAACTGTCGCGCCAGGCCGAAGCGATCATCCTGTCCGAAGGCTTCACCGCAGTGACCATGGATGAGCTCGCCCAGCGACTGGGGTGCTCCAAGGCGACGCTGTACAGCCTCGCCTCCACCAAGGAACAACTGGTACTGGCGGTCACCCGCGCCTTCTTCCGGGATGCGACAGCCGAGATCGAACAGGCAGTCCAGGCCGAGCCCGACCCCAGACAGCGGATCCGCGTCTACCTCACCGGCGTCGGCACGGCCATGCGCCGGCATTCCCACGCCTTCTACGACGACATGGTCGGCTACGAACCGACCGCACAGATCTACCGCAAGAACTCTGCCGCAGCGGCACGCCGGGTCCACGAACTGATCGAGGAGGGCGTCCAGACCGGAGTTTTCCGCGCGCTCAACGGACACTTCGCCGCCCAGGTCGTAGCGGTCACCATCGATGCCGTCCAGTCGGGGATCCTCCTGGAGAGGACCGGCCTGACCGCCGGCGACGCGTTCTCCGAGCTCGGGGACCTCCTGCTGGACGGCCTCAGCTCGGGGTACCACACATCCGAGCCTGGTGCCACAGTCGTCCGCACACCCCGGGGTCACGTCTCGGCACCCAGGTGAGACCCGCCGGAAAGGGACGACAACGCGGGAGTTCCTGATCAAGTGATCCATGGTCAACGGGTCCGACAGCTCGGGATCCGGGTACACCTGCGGCTACCTGGGCTGCCAGCAGGTGCCTGGGCCGCTTCGGGCAGGCGCGTCTCGGCGAGTACGACTCCCAGAGCCTGCCCGGAGAAAGTGCGCTCCGCCTGGATCGACGGAGCGGCCCACGACCTGAACGGCCGACCGCGGCCCGGGCCACCCGTATTGACCTGATGCACCGTCAACTCTGATAGCAGAGGGCGATCACGGTGCCAACCTGTCGCCCCGAGCCCGCCGCGGTGACAGACGTGTCAGTGCATGTGCTTCAACGATCACCAACAGCATCGAAGAAGTGGGCCAGAGCCCGCTCTCGCTTACGAAACCGGAGCCTCGACCACGTGGCGGTTGACCGCGTCCGTGGCGAGGAGTTGACACTTCACCGGCCCGCGTCAGGGGCGGTTCCCAGTCGGTCAGACCGGTAGCAGGCGCGCGATCAGCTCGCTGAGCTGTCGGGCGTTGCGGCACTCGTGCATCTCGACGAGTTCGGCGTAGGCAGGTGCGGCGGAGTCGCCCGTGCCCCACTGGGACCGCTGCTCGGGGTTCAACCAGTAGACCCGGCGGGCCCGTTCGGAGAGCTGCCGCACGGCCGGCAGGTTCGGGTCGCTCATGTTCGTACGGCCGTCGCCGAGGACGAAGACGGTCGTGCGCGGGCCGACCGCGCCGACATGGCCTTCGGTGAACTCGCCGAAGGCCATGCCGTAGTCGCTGCTGCCGTGCCAGCCGGTCACCTTCGCCTCCGACCGGATCCGGGCACCCAGTCCCCCCGGGTCGGCCGCACCCTGCGCGAGCAGCCCGGTGACCTCGTCGATCCGGTTGACGAAGGCGAACGCCCGCACCTTGCTGAACTGGTCGTGCAAGGCCTGCACCAGCAGCATCGTGAAGTCGGAGAAGCCCGAGACGGATCCCGACACGTCGCACAGCAGCACCAGTTCGGGCCTGATGGGGCGGCGTCGGCGAAGGACGGGCCGCATCGGCACCCCGCCTGTCGACAGGGACCCGCGCAGGGTGCGCCGCAGGTCGATGGTGCCGCGGGAGGCGCGGCGGCGGCGCGCGGCGAGCCGGGTGGCCAGCTTGCGCGCGAGTGGCTGAACCACCCGGCGCAGCTCGGCGAGTTGGTCCCGTCCGGCGAACAGGAATTCGACCCGGTCGGCGGTCGGGGCCACCGCCCGCCGCGCGATCTCGTCTGGGCCGCGCCGCTCGGCGACCCGGCGTCGCGCCTCAGTGGCGACCTGCGCGCGGAAGGCCGCGATGCGCCGCCGGATCTCGTCCTCCAACAACCGGTCGGCAAACCCGGCCCCGCCGGCCTGCGCCCTGACGCTGTCGCGCACACGGGCCATCAGCGTCTGCGGGCGCAGCCGGTCGAGCGTCTGGTGCGACGACCAGCCGTCCGACCCCGGTGAGGAACCGTATCCGCCGAAGCCGTTCACCGCTTCGACCGCCAACTGGCCCAGCAGTGCTTGGTCGTTGGCGGCGAGGGCGGCCGCGAGCCGGTCCCGCAAGTCCTCCCGGTCGGCGGGCGTTTCGGTTTCCGGCGCCCCGACGCGGCGCGGAAAGTACACGTCGAAGACCGGATCGAAGACCCACCGCTGTCCCGTACTGTGCAGCAGCGTGGCGGCCAGCCCTTCGCGCAGCCGTTCCCGGTCCGCGAGGCCGAGCGCCTCCAACGCCTGTGCGGCGTCGACGGTTTCTCCGGTGCCGATCCGCACGCCGTGCGAGCGCAGCGCTCCGACGAGACCCGTCAGCCGCTCTGCCACGCCGGGCGGGGCGTTCACATGGCGTCCAGATCGAGCTTGGCGGCCGCCTTGAGGACGTCCTCCTGATGCTTGAGGATGACGCCGAGGCTGTCGCGTACGACGGTCTCGTCGAGAGAGTCGGCGCCGAGCGCGAGCAGCGTGTGCGCCCAGTCGATGGTCTCGGCGACCGACGGCACCTTCCGCAGATCCATCTCGCGCAGCGCGCCGACCACCCGGACCACGGACTCCGTGAGTGCCTCGCCGAGGCCCGGCACCTTCAGCCGTACGATGCGCCGCTCCAACTCCTCGTCCGGGAAGCCGATATGGAGGAAGAGGCAGCGGCGCCGCAGTGCCTCGGACAGCTCGCGGCTCGCGTTCGACGTGAGCACCACGAAGGGGCGGCTGGTCGCCGTGATCGTGCCCAGCTCCGGGACGGTGACCTGGAAGTCGCTGAGCACTTCGAGCAGCAGTCCTTCCACCTCGACGTCGGCCTTGTCGGTCTCGTCGATCAACAGCACCTTCGGGTCGTCGCCGCGGATGGCCGTCAGCAGCGGCCGCGGCAGCAGAAACTCCTCGCTGAAGATGTCGGTGCGCGCCTCGTCCCAGCTCTCGTCGCGGCCGGCGCTGATACGGAGCAGCTGCTTGGCATGGTTCCACTCGTACAACGCCCGGGACTCGTCGACGCCTTCATAGCACTGCAACCGGACCAGCTGCGCCCCGGCGACCAGCGCGACGGCCTTGGCGAGTTCCGTCTTGCCGACCCCGGCCGGCCCCTCTACCAGAAGCGGCTTGCCGAGCCGGTCGGCGAGGAACACGGTCGTGGCCACCGCGGGCGACGCCAGATACCCGGTTTCGGCGAGGCGTGCCGAGACATCGTCGACGGATGTGAACAGCAACGGGGCCTCCAGCTCGGCACGGGCGAGGTCGATCTCACTATCTAAGCGCTTGTTCACCACCTCTGTCACGTGTGATGACGCCCACGCGACACCGGTGGACTGGCCGGCTCACCTACTCACTCATGGCCCGTGACCTCGTTGTACGGCTGCGCACCGGGCCGCCGCGGCCGACACCCACGAACGGACGGCGGCACGCCTGCTGTGGGACGTCTCCGACCGCAATTCCCTCGCCGTCACCGCGGAACTCCTCGGCGCCCGCGCCGAGGCCGTCGGCCCGCTGGAAGCCGCCATGGTCTGTGTCACCCGCGCCGATGTGGACAGCGACGAGGTCCGGGAGGCCCACCTGGAGATTCTGCGCTACTACGCCCAGGCACTGTTCGAGCCGCCCTGCGCGCCCGACGCCAACGTGGTCCGCGCTGCTGCACGCCCGTTCCCACCCGGCTCCAGCTCTCCGTGTTCCTCGACGAACTCGCCCACGGCGCACGGCACATCGACCGGGCCTGCGAGCCCCGCCGCAACACCTCCCACCCTGTCCGGGCGACGTCTCCCTGCCCGTCTCACTCTCCCGGCGCATCATGGGGGAGCTATCCTGCGCGCATGCGCGGACAGTTCACCGGCTGGCCGGAGCAGGCCATCGACGTGTTGTGGCAGCTCCAGGGCGAACCGACCCACGCGACCCGCGAGCGCTACCGCGCGGACCGCGAACGCCTGGTCCGGCAGCCGATGATCGCCCTGCTGAACGAGGTCGCGGACACCGACCCCCGGTACGAGGACTTTTCCGTCTGGCACTACCGCACCGACTCCTGGTGGTGGCAGCACCAGGGCGCGGTGATCCGGCTCGGCCGCAAGATCGAGATCGGTCTCCGGTTCGACCTGGACGGCCTGCGGATCCAGGGCGCTTGGTGGTACCCCGATCCCGGCCAGGTGGACATGTTCCGCAAAGCCGTGGCCTCCGAGCGGAGCGGCCGAGAACTGCCCGCCATCATCGAGGACCTGCGGAAGAAGGGCTACGACATCTCCGGGGACATGATGAAACGCCCCCCGCGCGGCTATCCGACGGACCACTCCCGTACGAAACTGCTGCGCCACCGTTCGCTGATCGCCGCCCGTCCCCTCGGCCTTGAGGAGTGGCTGCACACCCCCGAGGCGGTCGACCGGGTCCTCTCGGCCGCCGCCGACCTGGACGCCTTGCTGATGTGGCTGGTCCGCCACGTGAAGCGCGCCGCCTGACATCACGAAGGCGCCGCGCGGCATGGAGGAAGCACACCGCTCCTAGCTCAATTGGCCAGTGTTGGCCGCCCCGGCGGGAGGTGTACCGGGCTGGGGCCGTGGGAAAAGGACCTGCTCAGCAGGCACCTCGCCGACGGCGCACCAGTGCCCTGTGGCAGGGTCTCGGCCGTGCAGTGGGGGGACCTGTGTCGCCGCCCGCCGTGAGTGCCTGCGCGTTCCGGCACCGCCCGAGCCGTCGAACGTTGACACGTTGCACGACGAAGCGGGACTTCCCGGCCCGGATCCTGTCGGCCGACGGGTCAGGCCTCAGTGACGCTCATCCACGCGGAGCGCGGCTGTCCCACTTGGCGACGTCGAGTTCGGTGTCGGCGAGCCAGGGCAGCTCTTCGACTCCCCGCTCGTGCCGGCAGGGACTGCCGTGGCATGCGGAAGTCGACCTTGTTCGGGCGGGGCCGAGGGTGACGGTTCTTCCATTTCGACCGGTCCGTCCGGCCCTCCGCCTCGCCGGGCCGTGGTATGCGGCAGGGCCTTGTTCCGCACTCCGAAGAGGGTCTCGTGCAGACCGAGTCCCTGGGGGTGCCTGCGGACTGCCCGTACACACCAGACGATGAGGGCCAGGCAGGCGACTGGGGCGAGGAACATCGCGAGCCCGCCGACCGGGTCGTCTGCCATCGCGTAGGCCACGTCCCGATAGCCGACCCCGCCCGCGATCTCGATCAGGGCGGAGGGATCGGCCCCGGCGTTCGGCAGAGTCGCTCCCGCGATGAGCCACACGACAGCGAAGGGTAGACCGAGCGCCGCGGCGCGCAGCGCGAGCGCACCGTGCCCCGGCCTGTCGCCGCTCCTCGTGACGAGCTTCATCAACAGGACGTGCTTGCCCGGAGTCGCGCCGCTCCACCGCGGCACCATCACGAACCACAGCACCCAGACAACGGGCGGGACCCACAGCACGGCGTCGGCGCCCAAGCCGAGGAAGACGAGACTGGCGATGGCTCCGGTCAGCAGAGAGGCACCCGTCATGTCCAGCAGCAGGGCCACCAGGCGCCGCCCGAAGGGGACCTTGTGGAGATCGAGCACGCGGTCGTCCAAGGTGTTCAGGTCCGGCAGAACGCGGGCCAGGGGCCCGGCCGCCGCCCAGCCGAGCGCCGCTCCCGCGGTGTTGACGATGAGATCGTCCACGGCGAAGAGGCGGTACGGGCACGCGTACAGACCCCACAGACCCGTGTACTGGGTGAGTTCGAAGAGGAGTGACCCGGCGAATCCAGCCGCGGTGGCCGCCATCAGCCCCCGGCGGAAGTGGATGCGTACGAAGACCCCGAGCGGGAGCAGCAGGATGAGGTTGAACACGGTCTGCCAGACGGCCGAGTTGTCGAGCACCAGAGCGTTGAAGGTGACTCGGTGGTGCGCCTCCTTCCAGATGTCCGCGAAGGCGCTGCCGGGCATGAACTGAGGGTCGGCGAAGGACGGGTACTTGGCGCAGACGTCCACCGACGGGGACGGAAGCGGCACGACCGTCAGGCATAAGGCGGTGAGTGCGTAATACACGCCCCCGTAGAGCGAGAGCACGCGCCAGCGAGTCATGACGCCGTGCCGCCGGTAGATGACGACCGCTGTCGGCACGAACATCAGGAGGGCGAATCCCGGGAAGATCAGGGCGGCCGTGCTGATCGGCAGCAGATATACGTCCGTCATGAGGCGCCACTATACACACTGTGTATACACTCTATGTAGAGTAGCCTCGCTGTTTCGCGCGCCCGGCGGACTCGGAGGTCTTCGTGACGGAGTTGATCTTGGGTCGTGCGCTCGTTGTCGCCCGGCGTCGAAGCTCAGTGTCGACAGCCCTGCAAAGGGAGCGATGCAGCGGCCTGACCGTACGCAACATGGTCAAAAACCGGAGCCTGGCCCGCGCCATCTCGGATGCCGCGTGGGCCCAGTTCCGGAGCATGCTGGAGTACAAGGCCGGCTGGTACGGGCGGGAAGTAATCGCGGTGGACCGCTTCTTCCCCTCGTCCAAGCTGTGTTCCGCCTGCGGCTACCTCGCTGAGGCGATGCCGCTGGGCGCCCGCACCTGGACGTGCGTCAGCTGTGGCACGGCCCATGACCGGGACGTGAACGCCGCTGAACCTTCTGGCCGCCGGGCTGGCGGTGTCTGTCTGTGGAGCTGGTGTAAGACCTCAACGGAGAACCCTGGGCGGGCAGTCGGCGATACCACGTCTCGACCGAAGACAGCGGCGAACTGGTGTGGCTCACCCGCTCCCTGCCGTAGAAGACGCGTTGCGGCCAGTCGCGACAGTTGCGGTCAGTCGCGGCAACCACAACCTCGCCGGCCTCGTCCTTCCGCCGCGCCTGGGCCGCGTCGTCAGCGGTCTGAAGGGCTCACAGCGCTCCTTGCGCGGCCTGCGAGCCAGACGGCGATCCGCTCCTTGAACTCGCGGTTGACGTTGGGACTGTCGTGCAGCGTGATCCACTGCAGGTGCCGCAGGATGTTCTCCGAGCGGCCCGGGTGGCGCACCGCGAGCACATCGACGCTGATCTCGCCCGTCGAGGCATGGACGTACACGCTGCCGTCGAGAGCCATCATGGCGAAGCCCGGGTGGCCCGCGTGGACGCCGAGGAACGCCGATGCCGCGCCCCGGCCCATGATGTCCCAGCGCTCCAGGAGCCGGACCCGGGTCCAGACCGCCGGCGTGGCGTTGCTGTCGCTGTGCAGGTGCCGCAGGGCGGCCCGGTGCGTCCGGGTGCCCTGTGGAAGCTGGACGAGGAACTCGCGCCGCTCGTCGAGAAGGCCCGTGGAGACGGCGAGGTCGTACCAGTCCGCATTGAGTCGCTCGACGAGCCGTGGGGTGTTGTACCGGTGGGAGAAGAAACCGACCACGTCCTCGGCACCGTATCCATGGACGAACGGCATCGTTCCGTCCGGCACGGCGTTCGGGATCACCTCGAGGCCGGCCTGCCGTAGCGGCCGGTGCACCTTACGGTCGCGCTCCCTCGTACCCATCGGTCACTGTTTTAGCAGTGCCAACGCTCCAAGAAGTACCGCGGCCTGGTCGACGAGAAACAGATCGACCATGCGGGACCTCGCGTTCTGCGGCTGAAGTTCGAGCTCGGGCTCTTCGGGGACCCCGCGCTCTCTGCCCCCGCGCTCCCGATCCCGAGCGGCAAGCGAAGGGGATCGACTGCCGCGCACACGCCGACCTCAACCTCAAGACCGCCCGCCGATCACTGGTGCTGCTGCGCAACGACAGCACTCCGCCGCTTGAGGGCGGGCTGACCTCGGACCGAACCGGCCGCGCCGTGAGCGAAGGAACAGCGCGGACGATCGCGGTCATCGGCCCCAACGCCGACAGCCCCGAAGCCACGCTCGGCGACTGGGTGGGCGCCTCGGCCGCCTCCCGTGGATGCCCGAAGGCCATCCACGCGAGTCGGTGGAGGCTGCGCTCGATGGCCTGCGCGCCGTCGCACACGCCGACTGGACCATCACGCACGCCCGCGGAGCCGACATCGCAAGCCCCGCCTACCATCCCGAGTGGTCCATCGGGCCCGACGGCCAACCGCCGGCGCCCGTGTTCACCACCGCCCCGGTCGACCAGGCACAGCTTCGGGAGGCCGTTGCTGCAGCAGAGGCCGACGACTTCGCCGTCGTGGTCGTGGGGACACCATCGCCCTCACGGGCGAGGGGCGCTCGACGGCAGGGCGATCTTTGACGTCCAGGGGCCGGTTCCGGTGTGTGGCGCAGGGCGCTCACCAGCGAGACGGTCAACCTCTGAACGGACGCCTCCTCGCACCCGCGGCCCGACCGACCCGGCGCAGCTATACGGGCACAGCGCCAGTGATCGCCGCCTGGCGCTGCCCGGTCCGGTTCGCCGTAAGCAGGCTGAATCCCAGCGGAGTGAGAACGTGCAACATGGTGTTCCGGTCGCGGACCGAAGCGGTCAGTCCTGCCTCCCGCAGGATCCTGATGTGCTCGCTGGCCGTCGCAGGGGTCACACCCGCGCGCCGGGCCACCTCGCTCGTCGTGCAGCCGTCCTCCAGTGCCTGCAGGACGGCGGCGCGCCCGTGACCGAGGAGCTTTCCGAGCGTCCGGGGACCAGCATCCGCCTCCTGAGGTGACCACCAGTGGTGCGTGCGGGCGACTGGATAGACCAGCACGGGCGGCAGGCCCGGGTCGGTCAGTGTGATCGGGGCCCGCCAGCAGAAGACGGAGGGCACCAGGAGCAGCCCCCTCCCGTCGAGACGCAGCTCGCGGTCGAGTGGGTACTCCGCCTCCAGATGGGGCGGCCGCCAGCGCAGCGACGGGCCCAGGGTCGACAGCAGTGCGTCGGCGCCGCCGCGCAGCATTTCCCGCCCCCGCACCGCACGGTCGGCCTCGATCTGCGCTCGCACCGCGGACCAGTACGGCGTCAGGGCCGCGTGGAAGTATCCGCGGAGCGCCTGCCCGAGGTTCTCCAGCGCCGCGGGCTCGCCATCCGCGAGCGGACGCAGCCAGGACGGCGCCGCGCTGAGCACGTTCATCTCCTCGCCCAGCCGTCGGCGGGGTGTGGACAGGATCGCGCTGTTGGCAGCAACGCGAGGTGACCCAGGGGCAGGTGATGGGTTGTCAGACGGGTCGCGGGGTGCCGGTCCGAGGCCGGAAACAGGTGAAGCCCCTGGGAGGGGCTGGTCTGCGAAGATCACGTCCACCCCAGGAGGTGTCACGTGCCGTCCAGTGCCACATGCACTCCGGGCTCGACATGAGCCGGGACACCGTCGCGTACCTCTCATCGTTCACGAAGGCCGAGCGCGACCGGCGCGGGACCTGTGTCGGTACCTGGGCGCCGGGCTGTTTCCGCCAGGCCGTGCTGGTCATCCGCTGGTTCCTCGACAGCACCCGGGTGCGTCAGCTCGCGCGGGACAACAGCCTGTCCGGCCCGACCTGCTACCGGTACCTCCATGAAGGTACCGCCGCGCTCTCCGCCCAGGCACCCACGCTGGAGCAGGCCGTTCAGTGTCGAAGGCGGTCGGCTGCATGCACGTGATGTAGGTCGGCACCCTGATCGAGGCCGACCGCTGCGGCGTGCCCGGCACCGTCACGTATTAGAGCAGATTCCCTGTGCGTAAAATCCTGCGCCGGTGTGGCCAGTCCTGCGAGCGTGGCGGCGCGGAAGACTGACATCGCTGTCACGCGGCTCATCCCCTTCCTCGTTGCTCTGTCCTTCGTCGCCACTGCGGTCATGCCGTATCTCCATCTTTGGTGTGTGGGGGGACGTTTTCGTGGGTTCGGCGTTCCCGCAAGTAGCCGGAAGAGCCGAAACGGCCCGCCGGAGGAATCTGGCGGACCGTCATGTATGACGGCGGCTAATGGACGACAGGGCGTCACGCCCTGGTGGGCACTGTCATGGCCTACATCCCCGACGTTACGGATGAAGGGATGGAAGCGGATCCGCCACCGTATCCGTCATGGAGCTGCCAATGCGGTCAAACTGTCTGCGTCGAGGTCCCCGTGGCGCCTGACTCGACCCCAACGCCCCCACGTGGACTCGGTCTGTGCTCCAGGCTTCGAACACTGATCACCAGCAGGTCGTCCAGCACCGGATACTCCTCTCACCTCAGCCGAATCATGTGCGCGGAGCAGCGCGGCGGGCGCTGACGGCGCCCTCTCTGCAACCGCGGAGCAGAACCGCATTCGGGCGGATACTCGATCGCGGCGCCCGGCCGTAACTGCCGTAGTAGAGGCCGGGTTTGCTGAGATGTGGACAGCAATAGACGGTTGTGCAAAGTGAAGTGACGGGGCGTCGGGGAACTTGCCCGGGGGGTGATCCGGGTCCGGACGTGGCGGGCAGCCGGTCTCGCAGTTTCCCACACGGGCCGACGGGAGCCGGGGCCGGTCAGGGCCCCGGACCTCGGGTCAGCGGTGCGGCGACGGCTGCGACGTACGCCGTACACGCCGGAGCGGCGTGTCACGGACCGTCCACCGTGACCAGCACCTTGACCTGCTCGGGGTCGACTGACGCGGCGAAGGCCTTGGCGGCGTCCTCCAGCGGGTAGGTGGCGGTGACGATCTCGGCGGTGTCGACGGCGCCAGAGGCGATCAGGGACAGGGCGGTGCGGTAGTCCTCACGGGTGTACATCAGGGTGCCCTCGATGCGGATCTCCCGGTCCTGGACCAGGTCGAGGCGGACGGGGGTGGGCCCGGCGGCTCCAACGCCGACGACGATGATCGTGCCGCCCTTTGCCACCAGGTCGATCGCCTGCGCCATGGATTGCGGCGCTCGACCAGACGCCGGTGACCCCCGACGGACAGTGGCGCGTTGCGGTGAACCATCCGCGTCAGCGCGCGCCGGGGCGCATCGTGGCGGCGGTATCCGTGGCGACGGTGAGAGGGTCGGTGAGCGGTCGACCGAGCAGCCGCACGAGGTCGGGGCCGGTGTTGCTGAGGAACCCGTGTCGGACGCTCGTGGCGATCGAGGCGAGCATCGGCGGCTGGAACGGCAGCAAGGTGTCATCGGCGAGTAGCCGGGCGCGGTACTCGCCGAGCCCGAACGCCCGGTGAGTGACGGCGAGACGTTCGGCGATGTCGGTGGCGGTGATCGGCTCGCCGACCAGGTCGTAGGTCTTGCCGGCGTGTGCGGCCGGGTTGCTGGCAACGACGGCTGCGGCAGCGGCTAGGTCCGCCCGCGCCACCGCGGCGAGGGCGCCGTCGCCGAACGCTGACTCCAGGCCGTCCGACGTCCAGGTCAGCAGTGCGCCGAACAGCTCGGCATACAGCCCGTTACGCAGGATCGTCCACCCGAGACCGCTGGCCCCGATCATCTGCTCGGTGGCCCTGTGCGCGAGCGCGAACCCGAGGTGATCCCCAGCGCCGGTCAGGCTGGTGTAGACCACGTGTGCGACGCCGTCGCGGAGCGCAGCGTCGAGAACAGCCCGGTGACGAGTGAAGACCCGGTCGTCCTCGGCATACCCCGCAGAGACGAGGACCAAGGTCGAAACACCGGTGAGGTCCAGGCTCGTGAGGTCGTCGAAGTCGAGGTGGCGCTGCCCATCGGCTGGCGTTCGGCTGCCACCCAAGGCGGGCACCTTGCGCTCAGTCAACGCCTGAAGCGTGAGGGAAGCCAGCTGTCCGTTGGCGCCGGTCACCATGATCATTGTGTTTCTGTCTCCTACCGTGGTTCTCTTCAGTAACTACGGTGAGATCCTGAACCGGCCGCGACCGGCACACAAGGAGGCAGTTTCGTGTCAGTGACGCACACCGATGTAACCGCTGGAACCGCCGAGCTCGAGCCGTGCGGGCAGCCGGAGCACCCCGACTGCGGGATCCGGGACGTTCTCGACCGGGTTGGAGACAAGTGGTCCGTTCTGGTCATCGTCGAGCTCGCCAACGGGCCGCGGCGTTTCCGCCAACTCCAGCGCGCTATCGATGGGATCTCGCAGCGAATGCTGACTCTCACGGTGCGTCGGCTGGAGCGTGACGGCTTGGTGCTTCGGACCGTGTATCCGACCGTGCCCGCTCAGGTCGACTACCGCCTCACCGAGACCGGCGCGAGCCTCACCCATCTCGTCAAGGCACTCGCCGACTGGTCGCTGGAGCATCGAGACGCCATCGCTCACGCCCGCCAGGCCTACGACGGCGACCACCCCGACAACGAGATCCGGTGAACCAGCGGACGTCAACAACCTCTGACCGGCAACAATGCACGCGGGGCAACAGGTTCTCGTCACCGGCGTTCGGGCCTCCACCCAGACCCCGCCCCTGCCATCGGGCCGACGCGTGATCTTCCTCAGCCTCGAAGACGGCTCCGGCCTGGTCGACGTCGCCTTTTTCGGGGATTCCCACGGCCAGTGCGCCCACACCGTCTTTCACGCCGGCCCGCTCCTGGTCCGCGGCATCGTGCAACGCCGCGGTCCGCGCCGCACGGTAGTCGGCTCGATGGTCTGGGATCTCGACGAACGCGGAGCCGCTCGCCGCGACCACGGGCCGGAAGCCGCCCTGCGCACCCTGGGCCAGAGCACCTCAGCCGACTCCCGCCCAAACGCCCCAGCGCCCCTCGCGAACGGGACGGCAGGAGCCCGGCTTCACCCGTACGCAGATCGAACCCGCCGGGACTCGATCGGCCGACCTCCGCGCGCTCGGCTACACCAGCCAGGGTTCTCCAGGCTGATATGTGTCTCACGAGACACGCCAACACCCGCGCGCGGGTGTGTCCTCGACTCGGGACAGGCGGCACCGTTGGCTGCCGCCCGCCTGTCCTGTCCTGTCCGGACGGGTCTGTGGGGGTCGGCGAGGCGGTCTCGGGGGCAGGGTCCGACCCGGCGGGCGCCGCGCTCTCGTCCGGCGAGGTGCTGTCCGCCGGAGCGGCCGTGTCCGTCGAGGTGGCCGCGGGCGTGGTGTCCTCCACGGCGTACGCGGCCGGCTCGGCGGCAGGTGCCTCCGTCGCCGTCGTACCCGGGTCGATCAGCTTGAGGGCGATGCCCTCGGGCAGGGCGGTGGCCGTGGTGCCGTCCGCGGCCGTGACCCGCAGCTCGACGGCATCGGCCGCGCCGGTCCACAGCACTTCGGTGCCGCCCAGCGCCCCGGCCCGCTTCGCCTCCGCCCCGTCCGCGGCGAGCTCCGTGGCCAGCGGCTTCCACCCGGACCACTCACCGGTCTCCAGGCTGCGGGCGCGCCTCGGCCGTACCGTCGAGCGGCGCCTTGGCCCCTTCCAGGTGAGCAGGAGACCGCTGAACCGCTCGGTCTCCTGCTTGTCCACCCCCTTGCGGCCCTTGCCCCGCGCCTTGAGCTTCATGCTGTGCACCGACGCCGGCCTGGCCTCTTTTCCGGGCCTCGGCCGCTCGTCGGACGGTCAGGCGACGGCATAGGTCACGATGCCCCCGCCTCTCAGAACCACGGCCCCGAGGGTCAGCCAGGTTCTTCTGCGATCCGGAGCAGGTGGCGCGCCCGAACTCGCCGGTGGCGGTGGCGCCTTGGACGTGCGTGCCGCGGATGGCCACGGCGCAGCAGGCCTGGCCAGCGTTCTCGCCGAGGGTGACGCTGATGATGGGGGCCTTGCCGAGCGCAACGTCGACGGTCGTGCGCCGCGGCAGCCGAGCCCGGCTGACGGCGGTGTCCTTACCGGACTCGCTGCTGGCCTGGCAGGTGATGTCAGCGGTGCCCTGTCCGGTCACCTCGTACGTCACTGAGGCGGTGGGGACGTGGCGTTCGGGCTTGCCGCCGCTTTCGTCGGTGTCGAGAATGCCGTAGAGCACGAGGCCGCCATAGGCGATCAGTGCCGCCGCGGCCGCGAGCAGGCCCGCGGGGTCCGGGGCGTGACGCGGTTGCACCAAACGGCGATCACGACATCGTGGCCCAGCGAGTCATCGACAGTGCGATGCAGGGCGAGATCGACGATTCGATCATCGCTGGGCCGGAAGGGGCGGTCCGGATCCGGCATGCCGAGCAGCGGCCCCAATGCATCGATCGCCGGCTTCCAGAGTGTTGACCAGTTGCGTCTGGCGGACACCCGGAAGCAGAGCTGGACCTGCAGTGGCCCCTCCGGAGCCGGTTCCGGGTGCGCCGCCCGGCATGCCTGGTGGATGGCTTCTTTCCACGCGGCCGAGGTGGTGGACATGCTGGTGCGCACGGACAGGAGGGGCGGCACCGCGGCACGGTCCGGCTCCTGCCGTAGGGCCGCTCCGACGGCGATCGTGGAGGAGGCGGCATGGCGCTTGCGGGCGAAGACGGCGTCGAAGCGCCCGGCCCCGAATCTGCGTGCCAGGGGAAACAGGTAGTTGTCGAGGTCGTGGCCGCCGCGAGTCAGCGCCACGTGGTCGGCGAGGCCGACATCGAGCGCCAAGGCCAGGTGGGTGGCGTCCTCGGCGAGGATGGGGCCGAACAGCGCCGCAACGGAGTCCAGGTAGCCGCGCAGGCGCTGCTGGCTCGGGTGTCCGGTTGCGTCCCAGCTCTCCAGGACGGGCGGTTCCGACAGCTTGACGGGCGTGACAGCGGGGCGTGAGAACAGTGAGGACATGCGGTCCAGTCTCCTCGGCCGACCCTCCCCAGAAGCCTGCGGAGTCCGGACAGTTGTCTCCCATGCTTCGGGTTACCGGTGCTGTTGGAAGGCGACTGCCCCAGGCTTGTTGGTGAGCCACCAGTGGCACACGTTCCAGTGATTGTTCTTGTTCCCGGCGTCGTTGAACGTCACGACGGCCACGACCATGCCACTGCAGTTGGGGCGCGGCGAAGTGTGCATGCTGCACTTGCGGTCACTGTCCGGCGGTACCGCTTCGATGGCCGTGATGACGGACTGCATGGCGGGAGCCTACGGGCGCTGACGGTCACACTGCCAGACAGGGAACCACGCCGCCGGGAGTGCGTATGCCAGAAGGGGCGTTCGCCCACGACGCCGGTGACGGAGAGGCGCCTGCCGGTCGAGGCCGCGGAGCGGTACATCCTGCCGACGGAGAACCTGACGGTGGCCAGGACCGCTTTTCGGCCGGGTCGCCCGCGAACGTGATCTGCCCCCAAACTGGACCCGCACCAGCAGGTGTTGGCTCCTCATCCCCTCACCGTCCCCGAGGAGACGGGGTGAGGCTCGTGACCGGCCGTGCTCACGAAGCGGGTTGCCCCATGGAACTTCGACAGGCCGTCCGCAGCGGCGTCCGACGGAGTCTCGCCTAATGGAACCCGCCGGGTTGATCCTTTGCCCACCATAGGAACGCGGCGGAGTGCTGTTGGTTGGCGAAGCCCTCACCGGCCAGCGTGTGGAGGAGGTCGTTGCTCCACAGGATCAGCCGGCCGAGAGTCCAGTTCACCGACTCGGGCGCCGGCAGCTCCAGTCCGTAGACCATCCGCGCGATCTCGCGCTTGCCGCCCGCCTCCGTCGTGTACTTGAGGATCGACAGGAACCGGTCGGACTGCATGACGCAGAGAACCCTTGTGAGGAGTGCTTCCTTGAAGCCGGTCATGGCGAACGGCTTGGTGCCGTCCAGCAGATGCTGCAGCCGGTCTTCGAGCGGCACGTCATCAGGTCCGTACAGGAGGTACGCGATCGTCTCGCGGGTCGCCTTCCCGGCAGCGGCGTCGCCCATGTCGTTCCACGCGGAGTTGAAGGTGGCCTGGTTGCCGGGGCGGGCGCCGACGTCGGAGTTGGCGAAGTCCTTGAGCACCCTCGGGTCGCACGTCCGCAACCCGTCGAGGGAGAAGATCCTCTGGTACTTCGCCCAGTAGGCCGCTACGTGAGGATCGAAGTCCGGCTTGGTGGCAAGGTACTGCGACTTGAGCCGAGCCGTCCGTTCCAGCCACTGGGGCTCGACGTCCTCGGCTTTCGGGAAACGAGCCTTGAGGTCGCTGAAGGAATAGGACGGCCTTTTCGTCGGGGGCGTGGGCTGCCGGTGCTCCCATTCGTAGCCGCACCGGTGCTTGACGACCCGACGTCCGTCATCGAGAGTGCGCACCAACTCGATGTCCTCGTCGTCGCTGCACAACGGGCACATGGCCAACCCCACGACTACCCCCACTCCATCAGTGCTCGCGCCTCACCATGAGCCGATGCACTCTCCACCCAGGGGCCACATTCTCACGACCTGGATCCGTCTCGATTCCAGGTGCGTGCGTTGCTGAACCGGTCTTTGTGCGGCCCCATGCATCGGACGGTGTCGGTGGCGGGACTTCAGGGTCCCGGCAGCGTGCCGCGGCATCGGCGAGGGAGTCGGCGTAGTCACCGAAGGGGGACACGGTCTCCTGGCGGCGGGCCAGGCGGCCGTCGGACAGGTCCAGGCCGACCGACACCAGTCCCGACCAGCGGCACGACCCCAGGGCCGTGGCGGGGAGACTGTCACGGATCAGGGTGAGCGCATCGGCCGGTGCGAGCCGGTCGCGGCGCTCCAGCAGGCCCAGATGCAGGGCTGCGAGCAGCCAGTTGGCCGCCACCCAGCCCCGTCCCGGATCGCGGGCGACGACGAACAACAGGCCGTGCAGGACGGTGAGCTGGGCCAGCGCCCGAGGGCGGCGGGCCGCCTGCCGCACCGACCTATCAGCGGCCAGACCCAGGAAACGCGCCACGGCATACCGTCTCCAGCGGCCGTCTCTCAGCGTCCCCAGCAGGGCGTCGGTTGCCGCGCGGCTGTCGGTGAGGTCGGGCACGGACACGTCGGTGGGGCCTTTCTCCGGGCGCGGAGTGTGTTCGCTCACCGTAAGCAGCCGACGCGCGGGAGGAACGTGAGCGCGCTCACTGATGCGTCCGCGCGCCGGACGTAGGCACACGGGGCAGAGCATGGAGCGGGCGGCCGACGGCCGAGGTGACAGCAGGAGGCGGCCTGGCACCGTTGGAGACCCTGCGCCGGCCAGGACCGGCGTGAATCATGCCAGAGCATGTTCTGGGCGGAACCGTCGCTCGTGAACGGCCCGGGCCTCGGTCGGCCGGGTGCGCGGGAGTCGGACGGATCGAACCCGACAACATCCGAAAGCGACCGCGGTCGACCTGGGCTCAGGCTCGAAGCGCGCGTCGCAGTCGGCGTCCCAGTACCTCGACGGTGAGGCTGACCAGCAACGAGGCCAGCAGGATGCCGGTAACGACGGGGAAGTCGAAGGCCGCGAGACGCTCGCTGAGCAGTCGGCCCAGGCCTGCCGCGCCGACGACGCCGACGATGGCGGTGTCGCGCACGCAGATCTCGAACCGGTAGAGCGTGTAGGTGACCAGGTGGTTCGCGGACGGTGGTCCCATGGACACGACGGCAGAGACTGCACGGGGTACGCCGGCGTCGCGCAGGGACTCCCGGGGCCCCAGGTCCATGGTCTCCCAGGCTTCGGCGACCAGCCTGCCGAGGATGCCGCCGGTGTAGAGCCCCAGTGCCAGGGCTCCGGGCAGTACGCCGGGGAAGAGGCCCAGGAGCGCGACGACGGCCCACACGGTCGGCGGGACCGACCGCAGTACCAGGAGCAGCAGCCGGGCGAGCCACCAGACGGCCCGTCGGCCCCAGGACACCGGGCCGCGTCGGTCGGCGCGCGGGCGGCCGGCCCAGGGGCCCACGAGCACGGTGATCACGACCGCCACGGCCATGGCGAGGACGGCCATGGCCACGGTGTCGAGGGCGGCGCCGGTCAGTACCCGCAGACCGCCCTTGGGGAGTGCGGGAGGCCACAGGTCGCCGAGCAGTCGGCCGGCGAGGTCCTGGGCGCGGGCCGAGGCGAGTCCGGCAAGTGAGAGGCCCACCCACCACCAGGCGACCGCGATCGCCGGCACCGCCAGGATCAGAGACCAGCGGGTCGAGCGGGACAGACCACGCGGGGACCGGCCGTCGTCGCGCGAGCGTTCATGTCCGACCGACCAGTCGGCGCAGGTCACCACCGCGACGTCGGAGCGGACGCGGTTGCTCCACAGCTCGACCGCCCCCGCGAGGCCCAGCAGTGCCGCGACCAGCGTCCAGACCTCGCCCCAATTACGCGACTGCAGGCTCACCGTGAGCTCGAATCCCAGCCCTCCGACGCCGGCGACGCCGAGCACGACCGCGGACCGCAGGGCGCACTCGAACCGGTAGAAGGAGTAGGACAGCAGCAGCGGTGCCGTGCCGGGAAGAAGAGCGTAGGCCAGAGCGGAGCAACGCTTGGCGCCGGCGGCGCGCAGCGCACGCAGCGGCGCGTCGGGCACGCTGTCGAAGGTCTCCCCGAAGACCTGGGCGCTCTGCGCACCGAAGGGCAGGGCGAGTGCCAGGACGGCGACAAGAGGGTCGAGGCCGAGCACACTGACGAAGAGCAGCGCCCACACCAGCTCGTGCACCGAGCGGACGGCCACCAGCGCACCACGCAGCACAAGCCGCCCCGCACGTAGGGGCCACGGCAGCGCGCCGCTCCACGCCGCGTCACTGAGGACCAGCCCGCCGACCAGGCCGATCACCAGTGCCCCGGCCGTCCCGAGCAGCGCCAGGGCCAGCGTCGTCGCCGTCGCCTCCAGAACCACGCCGAGGAAGCCCGGGTCCAGGGCGGGGTGCAGCGCGGTCGCCGCGAGGTCGTCGAGCAGGGCCAGACCGCCTCGGTTGACCAGCTCGCCGCCCGACGGGACGGCGCGAGCAAACGCCCAGGCCAGCAGCCCGGCCACCGCCACCAGTGCCGTGAGCCTGCGGAGCAGAATCCGGCGCCCGCTCACGAGCTTTCGGCCCGGCGCGGACACGGCCGCCGGGGACGGCGGGGTCGGCGGGGCGTCGACTTGGAGTGTCATACGAGCTCGTACAGGTCGTGCACGGCCTCGTCGGTCGCGTCGCCGGCCGGGACGTCGAGGACGATCCGGCCCTCGCGCAGGCCCACCACGCGCGTGCAGTGCTCGCGGGCCAATACCGGCTGGTGCAGACTCACCACGAGCGTTCTCCCGGTCGGTGAGGTGCCGAGCAGGCCGAGAACCCGCGCGGCGCGCACCGGGTCGAGACTGGATACGGGCTCGTCGGCCACCACCAGCTCGGGCTCCTGCACCAGGAGCCGGGCGATGGCCACTCGCTGCCGCTCGCCGCCGGACAGGCGCTCGGTGCGTTCGTACAGCGCCCAGCCCAGGTCCACCTGTTCGAGCGCGTCGCGGACCACGTCGAGGGAGTGGGGCCAGACCAGGGAGGCCAGCGCGCGGGTGGTGCTCCACCGGCCGAGCCTGCCCGCGTTGACGTTGTGCACCACCCGGACCTGCTCGATCAGGGCGAGGTCCTGGCTCACCGAGCCGATGCGCCGCTGCAGCAGCCGACGCCGTGGGGCCGTCAGGCGGGCGGGGTTCTCACCGAAGACCTCCACGCTGCCCGTGGTCGGCTCCAGCGACCCGTTGAGCAGCGCCAGGAGCGTGCTCTTGCCGGCGCCGCTGGTGCCGAGCACCGCCACCCGTTCCCCGGCGTGGACGGTGAGGTCCAGCTCGCCCAGGGCCTCGTGCGCGCCGAACCGGCGCCCCGCGCCGCGCAGCCGGATCACCGGCGGAGCGTCACTCACCGCAGCAGCCCCAGGTCGCGGGCCACGTCCTCGATCCGGTCGTAGGCGGAATTCGTCGTGCCGACGAAGGACTTGGCGCCGAAGGGCCTGAGCAGTTTCGCGTCCTCGGCGTTCCGGTCGTCGAGACCCAGGAGCAGGACCAGCACCTTCTTCCTGGTGCCGTCGCCGAAGGTCTTGTCGAGATCCGGGCGGGCCAGCCAGTGGTAGTCGGCGTAGCCGGGAGTGCGCCACAGCACGGCCACCTTGCTCAGGTCGACCTTCTTCGCCGCGACGGTGGCGTCCCAGACCTGTTTGTTGACGGCCCCGGCCTCAAAGCTGCCGCTCGCCACGAGCTCGATGGTGGCGTCGTGGGAGCCTGAGAAGCCGGGCTTCCCCCGCAACTCGCCCTGCTCAAGGCCGGCCTGCCGCATGAAGTACTGCGGCATGAGGCGGCCGGAGGTGGAGGTTTCGCTGCCGAAGGTGAAGGTGTGTCCGGCGAGGCCGCTCAACCCGTTCACTTTCTCGAACGGCCGCAGGTCCGCGTCGGTGTGGGCGATGAAGAGGCTGTGGAACTCGGCGTCGATGTCCCGCTGCGCGATGGCCGTGGCACCCGGTACGCGTGTGCGTGCTTGGACGCCGGTCAGCCCGCCCATCCAGGCCAGGTGGATGTCGCCGATCTCGAACGCCCGCACCACGGCGGTGTAGTCGGTGACGGGTCGGTAGGCCACTTTCAGGCCGGTCGCGTCGGCGAACCGCTCGGCCACGCCAGGGTAGAGCCGGTTCAGCAGCTCGGGGTCCTGGTCGGGTATGGCGGAGATCCCGAGCTGCCGCGTCTCGGATGCGGCCCCGGTCCCGCAGGCGCTGAGCAGGAGCGTCGCTCCGGTGCCGAGGAGCAGCGTACGTCGGGGCATCGGTCTCGTGGGCATGGGCATGGGCACTTCCTTGGTGCGGGCGTGGCCGGGTGGTCGTCGGTTTCACTCGCGTGGCGGCGCCGGGTCCGGGGCGCCTGCGACCGTCACGGCGACCAGGGCGACGGACAGCAGGAAGGCGGCCGAGGTAGCTGTGCCGCCGAGGAGCGGGTCGGTGAAGCCGACCTGCGCGAACAGGGACAGTGCGGCCAGCGCGCCGACGACCGCCGCCGCGCGGCACAGGAGGGCGAGGCGACCGCGGGCGCCCACCAGCAGCAGGACGCCGATCAGCACCAGCACCAGGCCGCCGACGAGGTTGTAGCGGCCGACGCTGATCGCCAGGTCCCAGGCCCGCATGTCGTGGCCACGGGCGGCGAGGGGATCGTCTCCGGCCGAGCCCAGTACGGCGAGGCCACCGAGGACCACCGCGATCGCGCCCCAGACCTGGCCGAGCCTGCGGGCGGAGCCCAGCTGGGACCGCAGCGCGTCGACGGCGAACGCCCGCCCGGCCGAGGAGAACAGGATCGCCACATGGGCACCGATCATCAGCCAGTAGGCCCACGGCCACTCGTGCGGGGCGACGGCGACGGAGAGGCCGATGGACAGGGACATACCCACACCGAGAACCGCCGCCACCCGCACCCAGGCACCGGTCAGCAGCAGCACCGCCAGGGCGCTCTCGGCGATCAGCACTCCCCAGCCGAAAACCTCGATGTTGGGCAGGACTGCCTTCTCCACGACCCAGCTGTACGGCGGGAATACCGGGTGGCTCACGGCGAAGGCCGTCCACTTGTAGAGCCCTCCGTCGGCGTTCCCGAAGTCCGGGGGAACCTTCCACGACACGTTGTGCAGCCACATCAGGCCGAGCAGCACTCGCAGGAAGGCCGCGCCGCCCGCCTGCCCGCGAGGCACATCGTCGGTGGCGGGGGCGAAGAGCCATCGGACGGGCGTCATCCGGGACCTCGCGGGCCCGGTCATACGTGCTTGCATTCGAGCGCTCCCTCAGGCACAGCGGAAGACCTCACGCCCGGAGCGGGCGGCGGCGTCCTGGACGGCGAGTGTGTCCCGTACGACGCCGAAGACTTCGGCCAGCGGCAGCGGGCCGTCGGCGATCCGCAAATGCGGGTCGGTGACTGCCACCGGGTGCCACCAGGCGCCGTCCGCGGTGAGCGTCGGCTCCGGCTCCAGAGTGTCGAGGGAGACGTGCATTCCCTGGTCGGCGAAGCCTTCCTGGGCCACCGGCCGGATGACCCGGTCCGGTACGGCGATCGAGGCGTCGTCGAGGCGCCGGTGCAGCGCGTCCACACCCTTCGGGTCCTCGTCGTAGAGCGTGGCGGCCACCCGCACCCGGAACCCGAGCGAACGGGCCAGTGCGATTCCGTCGAGCGCCCGCGACCACGACCCCGCACCCCGCTGCCGGTCGTGCAGCTCGGGCGTGGCCGAATCGAGGCTGATCTGGAGCACCACGTCGCGGTCCAGGTTCTCCAGGATGGCCCGGCGGGTGCCCCTGGCGAAGATCATTCCGTTGGTCAGGACGGTGCGCTCCAGACCGGCAGCCGCCGCGATCAGGTCACTGAGCCGCGGGTGCATGAACGGCTCGCCGCCGGTGAAGAACACCTCCTTGCCGCCCTGGGCCGCGAACTCCTCGAACGCCGCGGCGGCCACAGCCGGGTCGAAACGCCGGGCCGCGGCCTTGGGTGAGGACTCGGCGCAGCAGTATCCGCAGGCGAGGTTGCAGTCGAAGTTGGTGTAGAGCCACAGCCTGCGGCCCACCGGCGTCCGCTCGCCCCGGGTGAAGACCGTGACCGCCTCGGCGGACCTGCCCGCTTTGCTCACGGCGAACCACCACGGGCCCTGGGCCGACTCGGCGACCTCGAAGACGACGTCGTGCCCGACCAGGTCGGCCCAGGCCGGGAGATCGGTGACCACACTCGCCTCCGCGCTGCGCACACCGAGCAGTTGCCCGGGTTCCAGCCGCCTCATCGCTCGTGTGATCAGCAGCAGCAGACCGCTGCCGCAGTCCATGTCGCCGCCGTCGACCAGCGCCTGGACCTCGCCGAGCGGAGTTGGCGCAGGACCGGGTTGTGTTCGTTCGACCATGGCGGTCACCGTAGCCACGACCGGGCACGGCAAGGAGGGGATCGCTCCTTACGGAACCATGACGCCACCTCCCATGGCACTTCCCCGCACTGCCGAGCCCGGCTCTCCGGGACTACCGTCACCGCCATGACGGACAACGGCATCTGGCGCCCCGACGACGCAGCGACCCGGACGGAGTTCTGGGAAGGGGTCCACGACAGCAAGAACATCGACGGCGTCTCCTGGTGGCAGTCGGTCCCGGAACTCTCCCTGGGGCTGGTCGACAAGGCCGGACTCGGCCTCGACGAGCCCATCATCGACGTGGGCGCCGGCTGGTCGACGCTCGTGGACCACCTCGTCGAACGCGGCTACCGCGACCTGTCGGCGGTCGACCTGTCGCTCACCGCCCTGCAGACCGTCCGCGACCGGCTCGGCCCGGCGGGCGCGGACGTCGTCCTCACCGTGGCCGACGTACTCGACCTGCGCATGGGACGCCAGTACGCACTGTGGCACGACCGGGCCGTCTACCACTTCCTCACCGAGCCGGACGAACGCGCCGACTACCTCGCCTCGTTGGAGCGCTCGCTGCGACCGGGCGGATGGCTCGTCGTGGCGACGTTCGGTCCGGACGGCCCGACCACGTGCAGCGGCCTCCCGATCGTCCGCTACACCCACGCCGAACTCGCCGACCAGTTCCCCGGCTACCAACTGGTCGACACCGCCGGTGAGGAACACCTCACCCCGTGGGGCGCCTCCCAGCAGTTCACCGCGGTACTGATGCGACGCCTCTGAGCTGCCGCTGAGCCGCTTCCGCGCGACCACACCGGTCACGAAGACCACTACGACGGCCAGGCCGAGCAAGTGGCCGAGCAAGTGGCCGATCACCGTGGCCGTACGGGGAGCCGGTCCTCACCCGCACTGGCGGACACGGAGGCCGGCTCTCGTGCCTCCAGGAACCGCGCGACAGGCGCCGGGCAGAGGCGCCAACACCTAAGGAACTCGGCACATTACGGAACTCGGACATCCAGCCGGGCGTGACATCTCGGGGATCCCGGACTGTCACGGTGACGGTGTGGAAATCCGCATCCGAACCGTCGCCACCGCCGTGCTGCTCGCCGGACTCACCGCATCCGTCGTCATCGCTGTCCGCACCGAGGGCATGCTCGACGACCGCGGCCGCATCCTGCTCTGGAACGGCATCGCCTGGGCGCTGTTCGCGGCCGCCGCCTGGACCCTGCGCAAGGTGCTGGTCCGCGCTGCGACCGCGCTGGTTCTGGCCGGGGGTGCGGTCGTCGCGGTCGCGGGCCATGTGGAGGAGAGCCGGAGCAGGTGGATGTCATCCGGGGCTCGGCTCATCTGTCCTCTCAGGGCGTCCTCCCTGACTAGGGCGAGCACTCGGCCGCGTGGAGGTTCGGCGGCAGTGATCCGAAGGCGGGGCCCCATGCAGATGGTTGCAGTGCTGACCAGCGGTTTCTTCTTGGGCGGCTTGTGGTGGAGGGGCGGTTTCGTCCTGCGGCGTGGGATGAGTCGGTGTGATGGGCGGCTCAGATGTGGGGTCGGTCGCGAGGGAAGGTCCGCGCCGGGCGGCGAGGGGCGAGTCGCCTGATCTTGATGGCTGGCTGCGATGCGGCTGTGCGCTGGTGGTGGCAGGGGTGGCGGCGTATGCCTCGTACGTCCATCAGCGGGAGTTCGCCCTGCAGGGCGGCGCGGATGAGGTGAGCGCTTCCTTGTGGCCGCTTTCGGTTGACGGGTTGCTGCTGCTGGCGACGGTCGGCCTGCTGAAACCGTCGGGCCGGGGCGGACGTCGGGCGCGTTATGCGGTGTGGCCGGCCTTTCCTTTGGGGAGCGCGGTGTCCCTGGCGGCCAATATCGCAGCCGCGCCCGCTGAGTCGCTGCGGATGCGACGATCTGGTCGACGAGGGCCTGTGTGATGGTCAGCATGTCGGTCAGGAGAAGCAGAAGGGCCGCCTTATACCGCGGGTGGTATAAGGCGGCCCATATGCCGAAACGGCCGGTGCGGGAGTCAGACGACCTTGGCGGTCTCCCGCTCGTCCTCGGGGTCCGCGCCGCCCACGGCGGCCCGCGCGGCCCGGCCCCGGACGAAGTTCAGGAAGGAATCGAGCTCCTTCTTGACGACGGGGGCCAGCAGGTAGAGGCCGATGATGTTGAACACCGACAGCAGGAAGAGTGCCGAGTCGGCCAGGCTGATCAGCGAGTCGAGGGAGAGCAGCGAGCCCAGGACGACGAACAGACTCCAGGTGACCTTGAAGACGTTCTCGCTGGTCTTGCTCTTCCCGAAGAGGTACGACCAGGCCTTGAGGCCGTAGTAGCCCCAGGTCAGGATCGTGGAGAAGGCGAACAGCAGCACCGCGACGGTCAGTACGTCGGGGAACCAGGGCAGTACGGTCCCGAAGGCGTCGGAGGTGATGGTGACGCCGCCGATGCTCTCGCCCGCGCGGGCCTCGGCCCAGCTGGCCGGGTTGGCGATGATGATGGTCAGCGCGGTCATGGTGCAGATGACGACCGTGTCGATGAACGGCTCGAGCAGGGCGACCAGGCCCTCACTCGCGGGGTGCTTGGTCTTGACCGCGGAGTGGGCGATCGGGGCGGAGCCCAGACCGGCCTCGTTGGAGAAGGCGGCACGCTGGAAGCCGACGATCAGGGCGCCGATCACACCGCCCGTGACGCCGTCGGCCTCGAATGCGCCCGTGAAGATGGTCTCGATCGCGTCGGGCACCGCGGTGACGTTCGTCAGGATGACGACGAGGCAGGCCACGATGTACAGGCCGGCCATCGCCGGGACGAGCCGGCTGGTGACCGAGGCGATGGAGCGGATGCCGCCGAGCAGCACGAGGCCGACGAGGACGGCAATCACCAGGCCGAAGAGGACCGCACCGGCGGAGGAGGCCATGAAGCCGTCCTCGCCGCCGGCGGTGGAGGCGATCTGCGCGTAGCTCTGGTTGACCTGGAGCAGGTTGCCGCCGAACAGGCCGAAGAAGAGGATCATGATCGAGGCGAGGACGGCGAGCACCTTGCCGAGCTTGGCGCCGCCCTTGCCGAACCGCTCGGCGAGGCCCTTGGGCAGGTAGTGCATCGGGCCGCCGGAGACGGTGCCGTCCGCGTGCTCTTCCCGGTACCTGACACCGAGGGTGACCTCGACGAACTTGGTCGCCATGCCGAGGAGACCGCAGAGGATCATCCAGAATGTGGCGCCGGCGCCACCGATGGAGACGGCGACTCCGACACCGGCGATGTTGCCGAGGCCTACGGTGCCGGAGACGGCGGCGGTCAGCGCCTGGAAGTGGTTGACCTCGCCGGGTGCGCCCTCTTCGTCGTACTTGCCGCGCACCACCTTGGTGGCGAGGAAGAACTTGCGTACCTGGATGAGCCCGAACCAGGTGGTGAAGATCAGACCCGCGACGACGAGCCAGGCGACGATGAGCGGGAGTTCGGTGTCGCCCACAGGAACGGCGTAGAAGACGACGTCGCCGACTTTCTCAGCGACAGGTTCGAAGAAATCACTGACGGCGTCGTCAATGTGTTGCGTGATGGAGTCGAGCGACATCTGACTACCTCGAGGCGCGGGGGGACGTGTGGCATGGTGCGGCGATGTGGGGTGCCGTGTCGTGCGCGTCGGCGGGGTGGCCGACTCTCCTGGCACGGCTGGGGGCGCCGCCGCAATGGAGTTGGGAAGTCTTACCACGGCCTTTGCCATGTCTTGGGTGACTCGGATCACGAAAAAACGCCCCTGGGGTACAAAACGCCAGGGGCGTTGATGGGATCGTTATCCGGATTTGAGCGCCTGCTGAGATAACGCAACCTGAAAACGGCTTGACACGTCAGTAGGCAAGGTTCGGACGGTCATGGCCACTCGGGGTCCTCGGGGCACGGCATGAGTGTTTCGGCGACCGTCTCCTGGAGCCCGCCCAGCCAGAGATGCGCCCTCACTATCGGCTTGCGCGGATCGTCGTCCGGCAGCCGGTAGAAGAGGTCGGTGTCCTCCTCGTCGGCGACGTCGAGCCGGGAGTCGATCGCGAGCCGCAGGTCGTTGAGGGCACCCAGCCTGGACGTTCCCCCCACCTGCGGACTTCCCTCAGACCGAGAGGTGATCTTCCTCGGCGGCTGATTCTCTGCGCAGATGGGAACGGGCGAAGTCTGTCGGTGTGGGTGAGCTGGTGATCCGGTCGCTCTTTCAGCCTGAGACGTAGGGGTGTCAGTTGCAGGCTCGAGTCCCGGGGCCGTCGGCCTTCCTCGCGTCCTACTTGGAGATCGACTCGTCTGCACGAAATGAGTGATCTTCTCCGTGTGGGTAAAGCTAGTGTAAAGGTGTGAAGTGGTCGCTTACGGTGCGTTGCGCTAGTACGCCCCCGCTCGTTCGGCGAGGTTTCCATATCCCAGGGGTACCGCGGCTGTCCCGCAGCGGGGTCCAATAGTGAGAGTCAAGCCCTTCGCACCCGCACCGGTCAGAAGGGGCACGCAATGGATCCATGGCTGATCTGGTTGATCATCGCAGCCGTGTTGGCTGCGGCGGAGATCTTCACCCTTACTGCTGCGCTCGGAATGCTGAGTGCGGCCGCGTTGGTCACGGCGGGGTCCGCCGCGGTCGGGCTGCCACTGCCGTTGCAGTTCTTGGTGTTCACCGTCGTCGCTACAGTCACCGTGCTGTTCGTGCGCCCCATTGCGCTGCGCCACGTCCTCCAGCCCCAAGCGGAGCGGTTCGGTATAGACGCACTGGTCGGCAGGCCTGCCTATGTCGTCTCAGAGGTGACGGGCCTGGGCGGCAGGGTCCGTATCGACGGTGAGGAATGGACGGCCCGCGCCTATGACGAGACGCTGGTGATTCCCGCTGGAAAGACCGTCGACGTCATGGAGATAAGCGGCGCCACCGCGATCGTCTACCCCCGGGACTGAAACCATGGAAACCTCGGCGTTCCTCATTGCCGGCCTGATCGTCGCGCTCATCGCGGTTTTCACCGTGGTGCGGGCGGTCCGTATCGTGCCACAGGCGCGCGCTCGTAATGTCGAGCGGCTCGGCCGCTACCACCGGACTTTGACCCCCGGCCTCAGCCTCGTCATTCCTTACATCGACCGCGTTCACTCGGTGATCGACCTGCGGGAACAGGTCGTCTCCTTCAAACCGCAGCCGGTCATCACCGAGGACAATCTGGTCGTCGAGATCGACACGGTGCTGTACTTCCAAGTCACCGACCCGCGAGCGGCTTTCTACGAAATCGCGAATTTCCTTCAGGCGGTCGAGCAGCTCACCGTCACCACGCTGCGCAACGTCGTGGGATCCATGGACCTGGAAAAGACCCTCACCTCACGGGACACCATCAACAGCCAGCTCCGTGGCGTGCTGGACGAGGCCACCGGCAAGTGGGGGCTGAGGGTCAACCGGGTGGAGATCAAGGCCATCGACCCCCCGCAGTCCATCAAGGACGCGATGCAGAAGCAGATGCGGGCCGAGCGGGACAAGCGGGCCGCGATTCTCGGAGCGGAGGGGCAACGTCAGTCGCAGATCCTCACCGCCGAAGGCGACAAGCAGGCCGCTGTCCTGCGCGCAGAGGGTAACCGTACCGCTGCGATCCTCCAGGCCGAAGGCCGGTCCCTGGCCATCGACGAGGTGTTCCAGGCCGTGCACCGCAACGACCCCGACCCCAAGCTGCTCGCCTACGAGTACCTCCAGATGCTGCCCCAGCTCGCGCAAGGCTCGGGCAGCACCTTCTGGGTGATCCCCAGCGAGGTCACCTCCGCGCTCCAGGGCGTGTCACGCGCCTTCAGCGAGGCGCTGCCGCAGTCGCCGGCCACCCGTGAGAAGCCCTCGGACGACACGGCCGCCCAAGCCGCCGACGACACAGCTCAGGCAGCGGAAGCCGCAGCCGCGGCCCTCGCCGACGCAGCCAAGGCCGATCGCGTCGCCTCCGACGCCCTCCCGCCCCACCCCCTTCGCTAACTGTGGGTGGGTGACAATCGCCGAGCATCCATAACGTCATCGGCCGACGTGGGGCGTGATCGCCTGAAGTTGCGGGTGCCGGTCGGCGGTGTGCCATGACGCGGGCCGGTCGATACCAGCACCGCAGTCCCGATCAGTTCTGCTGCCGGGCGCGCCCACCGATCGTGCCGGGGTCCTCACAGTCGAAGTGCGCTCGTAGATGCTTCAGCGGCGTGACACTCCCACGCTGTGGATGCGTCCCGGGTGAACTCCGTGACGGTGGCGGGCGGGGGCATCGGGCGACCCGCGCCAAGCCGTCTTCCGGCAGGATTCGAATGAGGACGAGCGCAGAATCAGACAGTCGCATGATCGAGCGGGCAAGCTCTAACGGGATACCCCCTTTAGGGCGTGCCACTGCCCTGCCGATTACCACCCGTGCGCTGGCTCACCATCATCACGATGAGGCCGCTTGGCAGAAGCGCGCTGCCGGTCAGGGTCCCCCACTGGCGGGTGCCGGGGTCGCTGAGCATCAGCATGAAGAGCACCTGCCAGCACAGGGCGAAGGCAACCACCAACTGGCCAGGGCGCGCCCGACGGTCAGCGACCGTCCTGCTCCAGGCGGGACTGTCGGCCGAGCAGCGTGCCGTGCTCGAAGCGGCAGGCGCGCAGTCCCAGGATCTCGACGAGTTGCTGCCGCACCTGGTCCACCACGGCATACGGCGAGGCACCGGCCTGAACCAGGAAGGCCGTTTCGTGGATCCGCGCCAGATGTGACGCGTCGGTGACGGTGACAGCTTCAACGTACAGGCGTGGGCCGCCAGTTGGGACACGGACACGCCCACCGCCAGCAGCAGGAGGGTGGTGAAGTCGTCGCCGGAGGAGATGGTGAACCGCTGGTAGGGGCGAGTAAGGAAGAAGTCGAACCACGCCGCTGCCGACAGCGCGGCCAGCCCGCTGGCCACCCGGCGGCCTAAGCCTCGATCCACCGAGTGCCCCGCGTCCTGTGGATAAGGAATCAAGAAGAGGTGCCTGCTGACCTGCGATGATGGGAGTTCTGACGCTTCCAGCCCGCACAATCAGCAAGGCACCTCGTAGATGAAAGTTTCCCATACTCCGGCGGCGGTCTCCGCTGCGTTCGACGACCCGAATCTGATCGCGCATGCCGGACTGGTCCCGGTGATGCGGCTGGCCGAGCG
>NZ_JBQQCG010000059.1:0-73802 GCF_052245575.1 Streptomyces sp. 2A115
GACCCGCATGAACATGCGGGTCCGATCGCCCTGCGCCTTTCGGGTTTCCAGGACCGAGCGGACGCATACGGCCCTGGGGGCAAGGCCTGTCCCACTATTGAGCCGTTTTCTGGCCAAATCCTCACCGATGAGGGGGATATCCCCGGGCGGCGGGGAACCGGCGGACCCTTTTCCCCCTCTCTAGGGACGAGCGTCCGCACAGCGTCGTGCGGACGCCGTGATCCACGTATGCGCACCCCCGACCACCTGCCGGAACAAGGGCTTCATACCCTGTGCCTGGTCTTGCGCCGAGTGTCCCCTTCCTCATAGGTCACACCCGACCCTTCATCACCGCACAGGAGAGCCCCGTATGCCCAGTCGTCGCCGCTTCATCGCCGGGTCCGCCGCCGCGCTCGGCGTCACCGGGACGGCAGCGGCCTGCACCGCGGATGAGGGCGAGGAGAGCCCGGACGACGCGGCGAGACCACAGGCCGCGGTCCTGCCCGTGGCGCAGTCCCCCGCGAACGGGCTCAACTTCGTCGTGATCCTGGCGGACGACCTCGGCTACGGCGAAATCGGCGCGTACGGACAGAAACTGATCAGCACCCCGCGACTGGACGCCATGGCCGCCGAGGGCCTGCGCTTCACGGACGCCTATGCGGCCGCACCGGTCTGCGCCCCTTCGCGCTGCTCCCTGCTCACCGGTCTGCACAGCGGTCACGCGACCGTACGCGAGAACCCGTACGGACCCGGTGGCCAAGGCCGCCTCACCGACCGGGACTTCACCTTCGCCGAGGCGCTGCGGGCCTGCGGCTACCGCACCGGACTGATCGGCAAATGGGGCTTCGGGCCCGAGGAGCCGAATCAGCCGAGCCACCCCAACCACCGTGGATTCGACGAGTTCTACGGGTATATCTCGCACCGCCACGCGCACGACTACTTTCCGACGTATCTGTGGCGGAACGAGACCCGCGAGGAGATCCCCGGGAACAAGGACGGGGCCAGGCAGGTCTACGCCCCCGACCTCATTGAGCGCCGGTCCCTGGACTTCATCGACAGGCACAAGGACGAGACCTTCCTCCTCTACCTCGCCCCGACGGTGCCCCACGCGCCGAGTCGCGACCCGGAGCTCGGCGAGTACGCCGACCGTCCCTGGACGCACCCGAACAAGGCGCACGCCGCGCAGGTCAGCGGTTTCGACTCACTCGTCGGCAAGGTTGCCGACCGGCTGGCGGCGCTCGGCATCGCGGACCGTACCCTCGTGCTCGTCACCAGCGACAACGGCCCGCACGAGGAGGGCGGCACCGACCCCGACCTCTTCGACGGCAACGGCGAGTTGCGCGGCTACAAGCGCAATCTGTACGAGGGCGGCATCCGCGTCCCGCTCATCGCCTGGTCCCCGAAGCGCGTGCCGTCCGGCACCACGGACCGCCCGACACCGCACACCGACCTACTGCCGACGCTGGCCGAACTCGCGGGCGCGCCCGCCCCGTCGGACGTCGACGGTCTCTCCCTCGCACCGCTGCTGCGCGGCGGCACGAACGCCGCCCGCCACGACCGCCTGTACTTCTACCGCAACCACAACGGCATGACCCCGCGTGCCAACGCCGTCGACCAGGGCCGGGGCCGGCGGCTCGCGGAGGCGCTGCGCCGGGGCGACTGGAAGGCGGTGCGGTTCGCACCGGGCCAGAACCGGCGGGCGCCCGACGACCGCTGGGACGTCGAGCTGTACGACCTCGCCAGGGATCCCGGCGAGCAGGACGACCTCGCCGCCGCACGGCCCGCCGAGGCCGACGCGATGGTGAAGTTGATGCGCTCGTCGTGGGTGGACACCTATGAGCGCAAGCCTTTCGGCGTCACACTCGAAGTGACCCCCAAGGACGGCGAGTTCACCGTCACGGCCACCCTCGCGAACGGCTCCGCCAAGCCGTGGACCGCGGCCCGGCTCGTCCTCGAGCCCCCAAGTGGCTGGCGCGCGCGGGAACTTGACCCGGTGACCGCGGACCGTCTCGCCGCCGGCGCTCGCCTCACGGCGCGCTGGACGGTCACGCCAACAGGCAAGGGCGGTTGGTTCACCTGCCGTGGCACCGCCACCCACGTGGGCGCCACGGTGACGTACACGGCCCACGCGTCCGTCTAGGCCCTGACGTCGAACTCCCCTCCGACCACGATCCCGACTCCGACTCCGACCCCGAGCCCTCAGGACGGCTCGGGCTGCCACCCCAGCGCCCGTGAGATCCCGCGCGCCGCGAGCCGTACCGCCGGGATCAACGCCGGTGTCTGGGCGTCTCGTTCGGGCACCACGACCGAGACGGCCGCGATCACGGAGCCACCGGCCCCACGGACCGGTGCGGCCACCGACAGCGCGTCGTCGGTGACCTGGCGGCTGCTCACCGCCACGCCCGAGCGCCGGACCTCGGCGAGCACGCGGCGCAGGGTGGCCGGGTCCGTGATCGTGTGCGGGGTGAACCGGGCGAGCGGCTTGCCGCTGTACGTCTCCTGGAACGCCGCCTCGCTGTGCGCGAGCAGCGCGAGGCCCACCCCGGTGGCGTGCAGGGGCCAGCGGGCGCCCACCCGGATGTGGACGCCGACCGCCGACCGCCCGGAGATCCACTCGATGTACACGACCTCGGAGCCGTCGCGGACCGCCAACTGCACGTTCTCGTGCGTGGCTTCGTAGAGGTCCTCCAGATACGGGAGCGCGATCTGCCGCAGTGCGAGGCCGCGCGGGGAGAGCGCCGCGACCTCCCACAGGCGCAGGCCCACGTGGTACACCCCGGACGCGTCGCGCTCCAGGGCGCCCCAGTCGCTGAGCGCGCCCACGAGCCGGTGCGCGGTGGTGAGGGAGAGCCCGGCCCGGCGGCTGATGTCCGTGAGGGAGAGCGCCGGGTGGTCGTGGTCGAAGGCGGCGAGCACGGCGAGGAGGCGGTCGGGCGCCGAGCGCGCGGACTGCGGCGGAACGGCATCCGCGGTCATGGGCATGGCATCAGCTCAGCTCGGCCTCGGCGACCCGCTGCAGCAGGCCGTGCAGTACGTCCCGCTCGGCGGGGTCGAGGGGATGCAGCAGGTCGTTCGTCACGCGCAGGCCCGCCTCGTCGGTGTCCCTGAGGAAGGCGCGGCCGTCCTTGGTCAGGACCACTGTGCGGCTGCGGCGGTCGTCGGGGGAGGGGCGGCGCTCGGCGAAACCCAGCTTCTCCAGGTCGTCGACCAGGCCGACGATCGCACTCGGGTCGTAGCCGAGCCGCGAGCTCAGCTCCCGCTGGAGCGCGCCCTCCGAGGTGGCCAGGAAGCGCAGCAGCGCGTAGTGGCGCAGTCGCAGCCCCGACTCCTGGAGGAACGTGTTGAACAGCTGCCCGGAACGCAGCCCCAGCCGGTACATCAGGTAGCCGGTGTCCGCGTGCAGTCCGCGCATCCATGGCTCCTGGTCGTCGATGGGGGCAGGGCCCACGGCATTTTCTGTGGCGTGCTGCTGGCCTGCGATGACGGGCTCCCTGGGCCGGGCCCCGGGCGGGGCGGTTCGTACGTACTGAGCACAGCATGACGCACGGACGAGTGAGCAACAACTATTGACGTCAACAATTATTGTCCTTAGCTTCTATCTCAGGGTCGCGGCCATGTCGCGATTCGCAGCCGCATCTGCTGCTCGAAGTCCGCTTGAAGCCTGTTTGTCTGCTCGAAGCCTGTTTGAAGTCTGTTTCTCGAAGGGACACCGTCGTGCCCAGCATCGATCTCACCGGCAAGGTCGCCGTCGTCACCGGCTCGGGCCGTGGCCTCGGCCTGGCCTATGCGCACGCCCTCGCCGCCGCAGGCGCCTCCGTGGTCGTCAACGACGTGGACGAGGCCGTCGCCGAGCAGGCCGTCAAGGCGATCACCCAGGAGGGCGGCACCGCCGTGGCCGAGGTGGTCCCGGTCGGCACCAGCGAGGCCGCCGACCGGCTGGTCAACCGCGCGGTGGAGGAGTTCGGCCGCCTCGACATCCTGGTCACCAACGCGGGCATCCTCCGCGACAAGGTCCTGTGGAAGATGACCGACGAGGACTTCGACGCGGTGATCACCACCCACCTCAAGGGCACCTTCACCTGCGCCCGCGCCGCCGCCGTGCGCATGCGCGAGCAGGGCGAGGGCGGCACCCTGATCCTGGTCGGCTCCCCGGCCGGACAGCGCGGCAACTTCGGCCAGACCAACTACTCCGCCGCCAAGGCAGGCATCGCCGCCATGGCCCGTACGTGGTCGATGGAGCTGGGCCGCGCCGGCATCACCGTCAACGCGATCGTGCCCGTGGCCGCCACCGCGATGACCGAGACCATCCCGGCCTTCGCCCCCTACATCGAGGCCATGAAGCAGGGCGAGCCGCTGCCGGACTTCCTCCGCAAGGGCGAGGGCTTCGGCAGCCCCGAGGACTGCGCCGCACTGGTCCCGTTTCTCGCCTCCGAGGCCGCTCGCGGCGTGACAGGCCAGGCCATCGGCATCGGCGGCGACAAGGTGACCCTCTGGTCCCACCCCCAGGAGATCAAGGCGGCGTACGCTGACGGTGGCTGGTCCCCCGACACCCTCGCCGACGCCTGGCCGACCTCCTTGGGCGCCGAGCCGCAGACCGTCGGCATCCCCGCCCCGAAGTTCCCGGAGGCGTAAGCCATGACGACCCTCAACGTCGAGGAACTCGTCGCGATCGACGTCCACACCCACGCCGAGATCTCCTCCAAGGGCACGTCCTCGCTGGACGACGACCTGCACGACGCCTCCAGCGCGTACTTCAAGGTCGAGGGCAAGCGGAAGCCGACCCTGGAGGAGACGGCCGCGTACTACCGCGAGCGGAAGATGGCCGCCGTGATCTTCACGGTGGACGCCGAGTCCGCCACCGGTACCGAGCCCGTCCCGAACGAGGAGGTCGCCGAGGCGGCCGCCGCCAACCCGGACGTGCTGATCCCCTTCGCCTCGATCGACCCCTTCCGCGGCAGGGCCGGCGTCAAGCAGGCCCGCCGGCTGGTCGAGGAGTACGGGGTGAAGGGCTTCAAGTTCCACCCCAACATCCAGGGCTTCTTCCCCAACGACCGCTCGGTCGCGTACGAGCTGTACGAGGTGATCGAGGAGACCGGCACCATCGCGCTCTTCCACACCGGTCAGACCGGCATCGGCGCGGGTGTCCCGGGCGGCGGCGGAATCCGGCTGAAGTACAGCAACCCCCTGCACGTGGACGACGTCGCCGCCGACTTCCCGCATATGAAGATCATCCTGGCGCACCCGTCCTTCCCCTGGCAGGACGAGGCGCTGGCGGTGGCCACGCACAAGCCGGGCGTGCACATCGACCTGTCCGGCTGGTCGCCGAAGTACTTCCCGCCGCAGCTCGTGCAGTACGCGAACACGCTGCTCAAGGACAAGGTGCTGTTCGGCTCCGACTACCCGGTCCTCACGCCGGACCGCTGGCTGGCCGACTTCGCGAAGCTCCCCATCAAGGACGAGGTCAGGCCGAAGATCCTCAAGGAGAACGCGGCCCGTCTGCTCGGGCTGACGAAGGCATAAGGGGCACCCCATGTGCGACGAAGGACAGGGGCACGGACATGCGCAATGAGGGACTGGGGTCCTGGCCCGCTCGCCGGGCCCGAAAGACCCCGCAGCGCACCGCGCTGATCCACGGCGACACCACGGTCACGTACGCCCGGCTGCACGAGCGCACCACCCGCCTCGCGCACGCCCTGCGCGCGGCCGGTGTCCGGCGCGGCGACCGGATCGCCTATCTCGGCCCGAACCACCCCTCGTACCTGGAGACGTTGTTCGCGGCGGGCACCCTCGGCGCGGTCTTCGTGCCGCTCAACACCCGCCTGGTCGGACCCGAGATCGCCTACCAGCTCGCGGACTCGGGCGCGAAGGCCCTCGTGTACGCACCGTCGTTCGCGGGGCTCGTCGCGGGACTGCCGGGCAACAGCGATGTGCGTACGTACATCGAAGTGGGCGCCGACTACGAGGGGCTGGTCGCCGGAGCGTCGGCCGAGCCGATCGACCAGCCCGTCACCGCCGACGACACCTGCATCATCATGTACACCTCGGGCACCACGGGCCGCCCCAAGGGCGCGATGCTCACCCACGGCAATCTGACGTGGAACGCGGTCAACGTCCTCGTCGACCACGACCTGATCGCCGACGAACGCGCCCTGGTCTCCGCCCCGTTGTTCCACACGGCCGGGCTGAACATGCTCACCCTGCCGGTCCTCCTCAAGGGCGGCACCTGCGTCCTGGTCGAGGCCTTCGACCCGGCGGCAACCTTCGACCTGATCGAACGGCACCGGATCACCTTCATGTTCGGGGTGCCGACGATGTTCGACCAGGTGGCCCGCCATCCCCGCTGGGCCGACGCCGACCTGTCCTCGCTGCGCATCCTCACCTGCGGCGGCTCACCCGTGCCGACGCCGTTGATCACCGCGTACCAGGAACGAGGGCTCACCTTCCTCCAGGGGTACGGCATGACCGAGGCGGCGCCCGGCACGCTCTTCCTGGACGCCGAACACGCGGTCGCCAAGGCGGGATCGGCGGGCGTGCCGCACTTCTTCAGCGACGTACGCGTCGTACGGCCCGACTTCACGCCGGTCGAGGTCGGCGAGACGGGCGAAGTGGTCGTGCGCGGGCCGCACGTCATGCCCGGCTACTGGGGGCTGCCCGAGGAGACCGCCGCCGTGTTCGGCGACGGCTGGTTCCGCAGCGGGGACGCCGCCCGGATCGACGAGGACGGCTATGTCTTCATCGTCGACCGCATGAAAGACATGATCATCTCGGGCGGCGAGAACATCTATCCCGCCGAGATCGAGGACCAGCTCCTCGCCCACCCCGACATCGTCGAGTGCGCGGTCATCGGTGTCGCCGACGACAAGTGGGGCGAGGTGCCGCGCGCGGTCGTCGTGCCCCGGGAGGGCGCGGGCCTCGACCCCGACGAGGTCCTCGCGACGCTGGCCGGACGCCTCGCCAAGTACAAGATCCCGAAGTCGGTGGTGGTCGCGGACGAGCTGCCGCGCACGGCCTCCGGCAAGCTCCTCAAGGCCCGTGTCCGCAAGCGGTACGGCACCAGCTCCTAGCCCCGAACTCTCGGCCCCGAACGCTTGGCCTCAACTCCCATCTAAGGAAAGCCATATGAGCATCACCGTCAACGGCATCGACGAACTCAAGAAGCTCGCCGGCAGCGACCTCGGCACCAGCGAGTGGATCGACGTCACGCAGGAGCGCATCAACACCTTCGCCGATGCCACGGGGGACCACCAGTGGATCCACGTCGACGAGGAGAAGGCCAAGGAGGGACCGTTCGGGGCGCCCATCGCCCACGGTTACCTGACCCTCTCCCTCTTCATTCCGCTGTTCACCGAGCTGCTGGACGTCCAGGGCGTCACGACCAAGGTCAACTACGGGCTGAACAAGGTGCGTTTCCCCTCGCCCGTGAAGGTCGGCTCCCGCATCCGGCTGGTCGCGAAGCTGGTGGAGGTCGAGGATGTGAAGGGTGGCGTGCAGATCACGGTCGACGGCACGGTCGAGGTCGAGGGCGGAGCGAAGCCTGCGGCCGTGCTGCAGAGCCTGTCCCGCTTCTACGCGTAAGCGCTCCGCTGGTTCGCCGACTATGTCCGCGGGTTCGTTGTGGCTGGTCGCGCCCCGCGGCGGAGCCGCAAATGTCACAGCCCCGCGCCCCTTTCAGGGCCGTACCGGCACCAAGTCGAGAAGCCGTTCCGCCGACTCCCGCGCCAGCGGGGTCAGGCGGTCGTACACCGTCCGGAACGTCTTCTCGGCCTGCTCCGCGGGCCAGTCGTCCGGCAGATGCTTGACCGGCAGCCGCGGATCCTGCCGGATGACCTGGAGCCACTGGGTCGACAGGCGCAGCCGTAGCGCCAGCGCCTCGTCGGGCTCGGGTGTCGTCGTCTCCCAGTGTTGCCAGCCGCGCACGAACACCTCGTAGCGCGCGGCCAGTTCGCCCAGCTCCCAGGTCTCCTCGATCATCGCGCCGATGTCCATGCCCGCGTCCGCGTGGGCCCGGAAGACCTTCACATGGGCGGACAGACCGAGCTCGGCGACGAGCGTGGACACGTCGACCTCGCCGGGTGCGATCCACAGTCCGCCGAACAGCGGGCCGAAGCCGGTCCAGGTCAACTGCGCGCGCAGATCGTGCCGTTGACGCTGCCAGGACTCGGGCAGGGAGAAGCCGAGCAGCGTCCAGGTGCCGTCCCAGTGGCGGTTGACCGCCCCCGCCTCCCAGATCCGCTGCTCGCCGTCGCGCAGCACGGCCTCCGAGCGCTCGGTCAGTCCGAAGTACATGCGCCGCCCTTCGCGCTGCCGTCGCAGCAGGCCGCGGCCCACCATGCGGGTCAGCGTCGAGCGGGTCGCGTGTTCGCCGACGCCCGCGCGTCCGAAGACGTCGATGACGCTCCCGGAGTACACGCAGACGTCACGGCCGAGCACCTGGTCGCCCAGGAACGACAGCATGAGGGACTGGGGTCGCAGCGCCTCGTCAGTGGTCACCGTGGTCACCCGGCCCACGGTACGCCAGGCCGATCAGCTTGTGACCAGGAGGTACGGGCTCACATGCCGCTCCCGTACCTCCCTCACCGGCCTCGCCCGCACCCTTCTCAGTGGCCTCCCGCCACCTCCACGAACACGGGGTTCGAGTAGAACCAGGTGTCGATCCACGGGTCACCGTTCCCGGGCTCGTGCGCGATCGGCCCGTGGGGGTCGATCGAGGCACCCAGGTACCCGGCGCCGTGTCGGTTGCCGTCGCTGCCGCGCAGCCGCACGTAGAAGGATTCGTCGCCGGCGACCAGCGGAATGCGCAGGGTGTACGTGCCCTTGCGGCCGGACACGTCGGCCGTGTGCACGACCTTCGTGTCGGGCGCCCGCCAGTCGTCCCGGTCGGCGGCCGGTCCGCGTACCGCGCCGCGGATCACGTCGACGTGGGCGAGCTCGGGCAGGATGTCGTGCGGATTGGGGCGCGAGGCCGTGGTCACGGTCACGTTCAGGGTGAGCTTGTCCCCGGGGCGCACGCGCAGGCGGCCGCCCAGAGTGACGCCCGGGCCGACGTCGCGGGACCGCTTCAGCCGTACGTCGAGTCCGTCGAGCAGATGCCCGTGGTCGAGCCAGACCCGGCCCGCGCGCAGGCCCGCCATCACCGAGCGGTAGCCGTAGCGGGTCACGCCCACATGGGTGCGGCTGAACTGGCCGGGCCAGAAGTCGCCGCCCGGCTGCGGTTCGGTGGTGTTCACCGGGTCGGGCAGCCGGCCGGTGTTGTCGAAGGTCTGGCCGGGCAGCCAGTCACCGTTCTTCCAGGTGTCGAACACCACGCGGTGCACATCGGAGTTGGTGGTGATCGTGAACAGCTTGCCCTCGGCGAGCATGGCGTCCCACATGCCGCCGACGGTGGCCGTCATCCAGTCGAAGCCGCCGTACGTGAGGTACCCGTCCGTGGGGTAAGCGGGCCAGGAGTTCTCCGACGGCTTGTTCTCGTACTCGCCGCGTATCGACGTCGGACCGCGCCAGCCGGGGATGCCGCCACCCTGTGCTCCGGGCGCGCCCTCCATGCCGATCATGATCTCGGGGGCGGCGTCCCGCCAGCCCCGCATCTCGTGCGGGGAGTCGATGCCCAGGCGCATCGGGTGGTTGGCGAAGACCAGTACGTCGTCGACGTATCCGGTGCGGCGCTGTTCGGCGAGCCACTTGATGGCCTTGACGGCGTGCGCCTCGTTGCGCGGGGTGTCGGGGTGGCCCGGGCCACCCGCCGTGTAGCCCAGCAGCTTGCCGTCGTAGGCCAGCTCGAACTGGGTGAGGAGGTCGACCTCGTGGGGACCCGGCGCCGCGAAGATCGTGCAGTGCTCGGCGCCCGGGATGTACCACTCCAGGCCCTGGAAGATCAGCTGACGCGGGTTCGCGGCGCGCGCCTTGAGGATCTCCTCGTGCTCCGCCTTCGCCCCGAACTGGGCGTGCCCGAAGTTGGAGTGCTCGTTGAACACCATCCAGTCGAGGCCGTACTCGGCGGCCCCCTGGGCGATTTGGTCGAACGTGTACTTCGCGTCGTGGCTGTAGACGGTGTGGAGGTGGTGGTCGCCGACGAGGTAGGCGAGGCGGGGGTCGTTGCCGCCCAGGCGTGTGTCGCTCGCCGCCGCGGGTGCGGCGAGCGGGCCGACGGCGAAGGCGGCGCCGAACAGGCCCGCGCGGCGCATGAGCTGACGTCTGGAGAGGCCTTGCGGATCGAGGGCGGCGGGGGAGACGGACGGATCCGCCCAACTGGGCAGCTGCTGCTCGGACATGGGTGATCTCCTTCTCAAAGAGTCGGATACGCGTCGAGCATGGGGGGTGGATGGGGTTTGAGGGTGTTTCAGTGGTTCATGAACGCCGATATCGGCAGGGCCCGTTCGACGATGCGCACGTCACCGAGCCGCCCGTGCAGGATCTGGTCGATCTTTCCGCCGTACTCGTAGCCGCCGAGCAGCCACGGCAGCCCGACCGAGGTGAGCCCCACGGAGCGCGCGGTGGGATTGCGGGCGACCGGGCACCCCTGGACGTACAGCGTGGTGTGCGAGCCGTCGTTGACGACGGCGACGTGCCACCACACCTCCGGGCGCGTCTCGTCGCCCCAGTTGGTGGCGATGCCCTCCTGGTTGAGCGGCCGCACGGCCCACTGCGGGCCGGGGCCGTCGGAGAGCGACAGCGTGGCGAGCGGCTCGTCCGGGTCGCCCTCCGTCTTGCCCGCCGCCCCGCCCGTACCGGTGCGGCTGACCAGTCCGCCCCAGGCGTTGCGGGACGCGTCCCAGTCGGCGGGCAGCTGGTAGAAGGCCTCGAAGGTGTAACCACGGCTGAACGTCGCCGAGTTGAGCGGGGCGTTCTCGACAGTCCGCAGATAGGCGCCCCGCAGCGGCGACTTGTCGCCGTGGAAGAACAGGCTGCCGTGTCCCGGCTGGTCGGGGTGGTGCTCCGACGACCAGGTGAGGGCGCCGTCGGCGACCTTGACCACGGTCAGGTCGTTGCCGCGTCCCGACAGGTCGCGGACCGTGCCGTCCATGGCCGCGCCCTCGGCGTGCCCGTCGAAGCGCCAGTACGCGGCCGTCCCCCGCACCAGCATCTCGGAGACGGGCCGGGGCCCCCGCACGGGCACCGGGGCGAAGCCGGAGAAGCGCTTCTCGAAGTCGATGGCCACCGAGAACCGGTCCTCGGGGCCGGACAGTTCGATCTCCTCCCGCTCCAGCTCGTTGAGGCCGTCGCCGGCCCGGCCCAGGATCCACGGGGAGATCGTCTCGACGTCGATGGTGTCCCGGTCGAGGTCGAAGCGGTACAGGCGGATCATCGCGGCGCCGCCGTAGTACCGGTTCTGATAGTTCGTCAGGTGCAGGTGGACGTCGTTCCCGGCCGCGTTCTTGCGCAGGGCGCGGCCGGCCGGCCAGTTGTGCCCGTTGAGGGTGAGGAAGATCTGGTCGTGCTCCTTGACCAGCCGGTCCCAGAGCTGCTGTCCGTACGTGGAGAGGGTGTCGTCCTCGTAGAGCAGTTCATGGGTGGTGAGGATGACCGGCGTCTTCGGGTGCTGCGCGATGACGTCCTTGGCCCATGCGTACCCCTTCGCGGACAGCCGCCAGTCCAGGGCGAGGACGAGCCACTGCCGGCCGGCGGCCTTGAAGAGGTGGAAGGTGTTGTAGCCGTCCGGCGAGGCGCCGCCGAAGGTGGACTTGTCCTTGAACCGCTGCGGGCCGAAGGCCTCCAGGTACGGGGTCGGGCCCCGCTGGTCGTCGGTGGACGACCGGACGTCGTGGTTGCCCGCGAGCACGCTGTAGCCCACGCCCCGACGGTCGAGCAGCTCGAACGCCTTGCTCGCCGCGGCTACTTCGGCCTGCGCGCCGTTCTCGGTGATGTCGCCCAGGTGCGAGAGGAAGACGATGTTCTCGTCCTTCCCCTGCTCCAGGATGTAGCGCAGCGACGCCTCGATCGGGGCGGGGTTGATGCTCGGTCCGTCGAAGAGGTACTGCGTGTCGGGCATCACGACGAACGTGAAGCGGCTGCTGTCGGCGTCGGGTCTCCAGCGGACCTTCGAAGCGGGCGCCGCCTGTGGCGCCGCCTGGGCGGTGGCGGTCGGCAGCGCGACGGCCGCCGTTGCGGCGCCGATCAGCGCGGTCGCCCGCAGGAAGTTCCGTCTGCCGGCGCCGGCCTGCTCGGCCTCGGCCGCCGGGTCGTGCTCATGCGAATTGCACACGTCTGCTCCGTGAAGTGATATGCGCGGAAGGGGGCTTGAGGGGGGCGGCGTGATGAGGGAGGCGGCGTAAGCAGGGTTGCGTAACCGGGGGTCAGAGCACGCGCAGGGTCCAGACCCAGCGGTGGATGCCCGGCGCGACGAGATACCGCGCCGAGGTGTCGGGCCCGCACGACGCCGTGCCGAGCCCGCGGTGCGCGGCGTCGAGGTGCACGACACAGCCGGACCGCGCCGCCAACTCGTCGTGGTGCGCGACGGCGGCGAGGTCCTGCGCCCGGTAGCGGTTGACGGAGACCTGGCTCGGCGCCCCGAGCTCGACGGTGAGCCCCGTGGCGTCCGGCGCCGACAGCGTGAACCGGCGCACACCGTGCCGGCCGCCGCTCTCCTGCGGCCGCAGATAGGGAGTGAACAGCTTGTCCACGGCGAGCGAATGATGCCCCACGGGCGCGCCCGCGCTCCGGTCCGGGTAGGACTCCCAGGGCCCCTGCCCGTACCACTCCAGGACGTCGAGCCCGGCGACCGTCTCGAAGACCGTGCCGACCCGCGCCACGTCGTCGAGCCCGTCCGGAAGTTCGGCCGACTCCTCGATACGGAGCCCGCCCGCGACCGGCGTGAACACCTGCTCATGGCGCACGGGGCCGGCTCCGGTCGCGTACTCGGCGAGCACGACGACCCGCGCGCCCTCACGGCGTACGTCCAGGACCTTGCGTACGAGCGCGTCGAGTCCCCAGTCGCGCCAGCGGGCCGCCATGCCGCCGATGTCGTCGTTGTCGGTGGGCGCCCGCCACAGCGAGAGCACGGGCGCGGACGGCAGCAGCGGATGGACCAGCAGCGCGTCCTCGTCCAGGGTGACGGCCGCGTCGGAGGCGTGCTCGGGCGGTGCTTCGGCGACCGCCGCCGCCCGAAGCCGGACCTGTGGCAGGCACACCTCCGTGCCGCGCGGCGCCCACGCCTCGTCGTCCGCCGTCGTGACCCGCAGCGTGAGCCAGGCCTCGCCGTCGGGAAGCGCGAACGGCAGCGGAACCGCCGCCGACTCACCGGGGAGTACGTCCGGAAGCTCGGCCGGCACCGTCTCCGTACCGCCGTCCGCGCGCACGAGGTGCCACTCGGCGGTCAGCCACTCCAGGCCGCGGAAGTGCTGCCGGTTGTGGACCAGGAGGACTCCCTGGTCGTACGTGAGCCGCACCGGCGCGGCGATCTCGCGGTGCTCGTACATCACGGGCTTGGGCGTGCGGTCCGGGAACACCACGCCGTCGGCGATGAACGCCCCGTCATGGACCGTCTCGCCGAAGTCGCCGCCGTACGCCCAGCGAAGGCCGGGCGCGGCGACACCGTTGTCATAACGGCCGGTGCCGGCGCGTCCGGCCGGTCTTCCGTCGTTCACGATCTGGAGAATGCCGTGGTCCCAGAACTCCCAGATGAAGCCGCCCTGAAGTCCCGGGGTGGACTCGATGGCGGCCCAGGTGTCGGCGAGCGTGCCGTTGCTGTTGCCCATGGCGTGCGAGTACTCGCACTGGATGAGCGGCTTGGTCTGTGTCCCGGACAGGGCGTGGTCGACGCAGTCCTCGATCGGCGCGTACATCGGGCAGGCGATGTCCGAGGCGACCGTCGGGTCCGCCCAGCCGAGCTTGGCCGCGCCCTCGTACTGGATGGGCCGGGTCGGGTCGTGGCGGCGTACCCAGCCCGCCGCCGCGTCGTGGTTCGCGCCGTAGTCGGACTCGTTGCCGAGCGACCAGACGATGACGCAGGGGTGGTTCTTGTCGCGCAGCACCATGCGCGAGACCCGGTCCACGAAGGCGCCCAGATAGCGGGGGTCGTCGGCGATCTCGTGGGCGTGGTCGTGCGACTCGATGTTCGCCTCGTCCACGACGTAGAAGCCCAGCTCGTCGGCGAGGTCGAGGAGTGTCGGGTCGTTCGGGTAGTGGGCGGTGCGGATCGCGTTGAAGCCGAAGCGCTTCAGGACGACCAGGTCGGCGCGCATGTCGTCCGCCGTGACCGTGCGCCCGGTCAGCGGGTGGAAGTCGTGCCGGTTCACGCCCCGGATGAAGACGCGCTCACCGTTGACGAGCAGATCCCGGCCGCGGATCTCGACGTCCCGGAAACCGACGCGGTGGTGGGAGGTGTCGGCGACCGAGCCGTCGGCGCGGTGCAGCCGCACGGTCAGGCCGTACAGCTCGGGCGTCTCGGCGGTCCACGCGCGCACGTCCCGTACGGTCGTCCGCAGCCGGGCCTCGCCGAGGAAGTCGGACACCCGCTCGTCCTCGGCGTTGAGACGGTCGAACTCGGTGTCCTGGACGAGGAGTTGACCCTCCAGCGAACCGGTGACGTACCAGCCCTCGGGCAGCGGTCCCGACGCGTCCCGCACCTGGCAGTCGACCCGCAGCCGCCCGTCCCGCCACGCCCTTACGCTCACGTCGGCGAGATGCAGCGGGTCGGTGGCGTACAGCAGCACGGAACGGGTGATGCCCGCGTGCCACCACTGGTCCTGGTCCTCGATGTGCGAGGCGTCGGACCACTTGATGACGGTGAACCGCACGGTGGCGGGGTCCCCGGGGCGTACCAGGCCGGAGAGATCGAACTCGGCCGCGAGGTGGGAGTCCTTGGAGACGCCGACCGGCTTGCCGTTCACGTGGACGAGGAGCACGCTCTCGGCGGCGCCCACCTGGAGCACGATCCGGCGTCCGGCCCAGTCGGCGGGTATGTCCACCGAACGCTCGTATATGCCCGTCGGGTTCGCGGCGGGCGAGCCGGGCGGGAAGTCGCTCCACGGCATCCGGACGTTGGTGTACTGCGGCAGGTCGTCGGTGCTCTGCATCGTCCAGGCGCCCGGCACCTCGATCCGCGTCCACTCGCCGGAGCAGCCGCTGGGGGAGGACAGCAGCTGGAAGTGCCAGGAGCCGTCCAGGGACAGCGCGCCGGAGCGCCGGTCCACCGCGTTCATCGGCAGCCGCCCCCAGGAGGTCACCTCCGGTGTCTCCCAGGGGCGCAGGGCGATCAGGTGATCGCGTCGCATCAGCGGATGGCTCCCTTGCCGAGGTCCGCGATGATCTGCTTGGCGCCGATCGCGAACACGATGAGCAGGGGGATCAGCGCGAGGAGCGCGCCCGTCATGACCATTCCGTAGTCGGTCGTGCCATGGACACCGTTGAGTTGTGACAGTGCGACCTGAAGTGTCACGTTGTCCGGGTTGGTGAGGGCGATCAGCGGCCAGGCGTAGTCGTTCCACTGGCCCATGAAGGTGAAGATGCCCAGGAAGGCCAGACCCGGGCGGACCACCGGGAGCGCCACGTGCCAGTACTGGCGCAGGAAACTCGCCCCGTCGATCTTCGAGGCGTCAAGCAGCTCGTCGTGGATCGCGCCCTTCATGTACTGGCGCATCCAGAAGATGCCGAACGCGTTCGCCGCGGCCGGCACGATCAGCGCGGTCATGGAGCCGATCCAGCCCAGCTTCGCCATGATGACGAACTGCGGGATGGCCTGGAGCTGCGCGGGGACCATGAAGATCGCCATCATCCCCGCGAACAGCATCCGGCGGCCCGGGAACTGGAACTTGGCGAAGACGAACGCGGCCAGCGAGTCGAAGAACAGGACCAGGAAGGTCACCGAGGTCGCGACCAGCAGAGAGTTGAACATCGATCCGAAGAAGTCGATGTTGTCGAAGAGACTGCGGACGTTCTCCAGGAAGTGCGTGCCCGGCAGCAGCTTCGGCGGGTAGGAGAAGATCTCGGTCGACGAGTGCGTCGACATGATCACGGCCCAGTAGAACGGGAAGACCGAGAGCAGCAGGCCGATGATCAGCGAGAAGTGGAGGGCGATGCCCCTGCGCTGGTCGCCCTTGATGCCTTGGCCGGAACGTGTGCCGGATGCGCCGGAACGTGTACCGAATTTGATGGATGCCATGGTGACGGGGCCTCCCTAGTCTTCGCCCCGGCGCTGCACCAGGCGCCAGTTGATGATCGAGAAGATGATGACGACGAGGAAGATGCCCCAGGCCACGGCGGCGCCGTAGCCGAAGTCGTTGTTGTCGAAGGTCTGCTGGAAGAAGTAGAGGACCATGGTCTGGCCGGAGTGGCCCGGACCGCCCGCGAACGACGAGTTGTTGTCGGTGGTCTGCAGCAGCACCTGTGGTTCGGAGAACGTCTGCAGTCCGGTGACGGTCGAGATGACGAGCACGAAGAGCAGCACCGGACGCATCATCGGCAGCGTGATGCGGAAGAACGTCTGCACGGGCCCGGCGCCGTCCATGCGCGCCGCCTCGTACAGCTCGCCCGGGATCGTCTGGAGCCCCGCGAGGAAGATGATCGCGTTGTAGCCGGTCCACTGCCAGGTCATGAGCGTGGCGATGGCGACCTTGATGCCCCAGGGGGTGTTCAGCCACGCCACCTGGTCCAGGCCGACCGCCTGCAACAGGGCGTTCATCAGGCCGAAGTTGGTGGAGAAGACCGAGCCGAAGATGATCGCGACGGCCACGATCGAGGTGACGTTCGGCAGGAAGAAGGCGAAGCGGTAGACGTTCTTGAAGCGGACCGCCGAGTTGAGCATCACGGCCGTGACCATCGCCAGGAAGATCATCGGGATGGTGGCCAGTGCCCAGATGATGAGCGTGTTCCCGATCGAGTCCCAGAACTGGGTGTCGGAGATCAGATAGCGGTACTGCGAGAGACCGGCGAACTCCATCGAACCGAGCCCGTCCCAGCGATGGAACGACAGGTACAGCGAGAAGCCGACCGGGATCAGGCCGAAGGCCAGGAACAGCAGGTAGAAGGGGGAGATCGCGGCGTACAGCCGCCAGTAGCTCCGGATGCCCTTCTTGGGCTGGACCGCCGGCGGCTCGGCCACGGGCGGCGGGGGTGTCTCCAGCACGGGTGCGGTAGCCATCAGTAGCTCACCCCCAGGTGGTCGGCGATACGCCGGCACTTGCTCATGGCGTCCTTCCAGGCCTTCTCGGGGTCCTTGCCGAGGACGGAGAAGTTCTTCAGCTCGTCGTCGATCGGGGTCTTCAGCGCGACGTCGTACGGGCTGTTGTAGGCGACCGGGATCTTCTCCGCCGCCGGGCCGAAGACGTCCATGGTGATCTGGTCGCCGAAGAACGGGTCCGGCTCGCGCAGCTTCTTCAGGTCGTACGAGGCCGGGGTCGACGGGAACAGCACCGAGTCGACGAAGCCCTGGGCCTGGTTCTCGGCGTTGAGCATCCAGGTGATCATCTCGAAGGCCTTCTCCGGGTCCCGGCAGGCCTTGGTGATCGCCAGGAACGAGCCGCCGATGTTCGACGGGCCGCCCGGACAGTTGGCCACCCGCCACTTGCCCTTGGTCTTCGGCGTGTTGAGCTTGATGTCACCGGCCGCCCAGGAAGCGTTCAGCTGGCTGGGCAGCAAGCCTCGCTCCGTGGCCGAGATGTTGTCCGGCGTGCCGTTGATGATCTTCGAGACCAGGCCGCGGCGGGTGGCCTCGACGGCCCGGTCCCAGGCGATGCGCACATGCTCCTGGTCGCCGATGAAGTTCCGGTCCTTGTCGACGAACCGCTTGGTCGACTGGTTGACCGAGATGCCGTAGATGCCGAGGGCGTCCGTGAGGATGAACGACCCGGGGGCGCGCTTCTTGAGCTGCTCGCCGGCCGTCATGAACTTCTCCCAGGTGTCCAGCTCCCTGGAGACGTCCTCGGGCTCGTACGGCAGTCCGGCCTTATCGAAGGTGGCGGGCTGGTAGTAGTGCGCGACCGGACCGCAGTCGATGGGGAAACCCACCATCGAGCCGTCATCGGCGATGCCCTGGTCCCACTTCCAGGGCAGGTACTGGTCCTTGAGCTTCTCGGCACCGAGCGTGCGCAGGTCCACGAACTGGTCTGCGTTCGGCAGGTACTGGGCCATGTCCTCGCCCTTGAGCCCGGCGATGTCCGGGATGTGGGCGCGCCCGGTCATCGTGGTCATCAGCTTCGAGCGGTAGTAACCGCCGATCTGGATGGCCTGCAGGTTCACCGCGCTGTCGTAGCGGGCCTCGGCGTCCTGGACGACCTTGGGGCTCAGCCCGCCGCTCCAGTACCACAGCACCATGTTCCGGCCGGTCGAGCCGGTCGGAACGCCGCAGCCGGAGGTCAGGCCGCCGAGCGCGGTGGCGGCCGTGCCGGCCAGGCCCGCGCGCAGCAGGCCCCTTCGTGAGAGCCGCACAGCTCCCACCGCCTTTCGAATGTGTTCGGTCTTCGCGTGGGGGGAGATCAGTACTGCCGGGTGGGAGCCGGTGGGGTCACCGGGGCGTGGCGGGCCGGCGGTCCGGGGTCTGCGGGTATGCGGTCGGCGAGGAAGCCGTACGCGCGTCGCAGTTCCGGGTCTTCGACCGTCTGCCACCACTCGTGGACGCCGTACCAGCCGGGCGCGGCCAGCGCCCCGCCGTGCCGCTGGACGGAGAGTCCGGCGGCGAGCACCGCGAAGCGCAGCCGCTCCTCGAGCGGCCAGCCGTCGAGCGAGGCGGCGACGAAACTCGCGCCGAAGACGTCTCCGGCGCCCGTCGCGTCCAGGACGTCGATGTCCAGGGCGGGTACGTCGGCGTACTCGCCCGTGGTCTGGTCGACGGCCACCGCGCCGTCGCCGCCGCGGGTGACCACGGCCACGGGCACCAGGTCGGAGAGCTTGGCGAGCGCGTCGGCCGCCGTGTCGGTGCGGGTGTAGGCGGTCGCCTCGCCCTCGTTCGGGAGGAAGGCGTGGCACAGGGCGAGCTGGTCGAGGAGGTCCGAGGACCACTGCTGGGTGGGGTCCCAGCCGACGTCCGCGTAGATCTTCGTGCCGTTCGCCGCCGCCTTGGCGAGCCACTCGCGCGGTTCGGCCTCGATGTGCACGAGGGCCGTGCGCGCCGCCGGCGGGTCGCCCATCAGCGCGTCCTGCGAGTACGGGGGTTCCTGGCCGTGGGTGACCAGGGCCCGGTCGTGGCCGTACGCGAGCGAGACGGTGACGGGGGTGTGCCAGCCGTCCGCCGTACGGGACAGCGAGAGGTCGATGTGCTCCTGGCCGGCGAGGACGTCACGGCAGTACGCGCCGTAGTAGTCGTCGCCGAACACCGTGGCCAGGGATGTCTTCAGGCCATAACGTGCCGTGGCCACGGCCAGGTTCGCGATCCCGCCCGGGCTCGTGCCCATCCCTTCGGTCCAGATCTCCTCGCCGGGGGTCGGCGGCTTGCCGAGTCCGGTCAGGACGAGGTCGTAGAAGAGCAGCCCGGTCAGCAGGACATCGGGCCGTTCGTCGCCCACGAGCACAATCCTCTCGTCAAAACTCTTCAATTTCGTGGACAGGATCGTGCGCGCCTCTGGCTGATTTGGCAAGAGTCGAGCAGAACTGCGCATGGAAATGATTGGCAATGACGAGTACTGTTCACGTCGTGCTGGCAGAGCGACGACATCAACTCATCCTGCGGTCCCTGCGCTCCGGAGGCCCCGCGGCAGTGACCGACCTCTCGGAGCAGCTGGGCGTGAGCCCCGCCACAGTCAGGCGTGACCTGCTGAAACTGGAGGAGGAAGGCCTGCTCACCCGCGTCCACGGCGGGGCGGTCGCCGAGGAGGGCGACCAGCCCTTCGCCGAGGTCGCCGAGGTGCGCGTGGGCGAGAAGGACGCCATCGCCGAGCGTGCCGCCTCGATGGTCGAGGACGGCCAGTCGGTGCTGCTCGACATCGGTACCACCGCGTACCGGCTGGCCCGGCAGCTGCACGGCCGCCGGATCACCGTGATCACCAGCAACCTGGTGGTCTACGAGGAGCTCGTGGACGACGAGGGCATCGAGCTGGTGCTGCTCGGCGGCATGGTCCGCCGCGAGTACCGCTCCCTGGTCGGTTTCCTCACCGAGGACAACCTGCGCCAGCTGCACGCGGACTGGCTCTTCCTGGGTACCAGTGGAGTACGGCCCGGCGGGCAGGTGATGGACACCACGGTCGTCGAGGTGCCGGTCAAGCGGGCCATGATCAAGGCGGCCGACCGGGTCGTGCTGCTCGCCGACCGCGCCAAGTTCCCGGGGACGGGGATGGCGAAGGTCTGCGGGCCCGAGGAACTGGACGTGGTGGTGACCAACGGACCGGCGGACGCCGGGACGCGGTCCGCCCTGGAAGAGGCGGGCGTGCGCGTGGTGCTGACGTGAGCGGCGTGCGCGCCGGCACGAGGACCTCGATGACGTCGAGGACCCCGATGAACATCGAAAGGGCAGTTGCGTGAAGCTGACGATTCTGGGCGGCGGCGGGTTCCGGGTGCCGCTCGTGTACGGGGCGCTCCTCGGGGACCACGCCGAGGGCCGCGTCACCGACGTCGTGCTGCACGACCTGGACGCGGGGCGGCTGTCGGCCGTCGCCCGGGTCCTCGCCGAGCAGGCGGCCGGTGTCCCGGACGCGCCCGCCGTGACCGCCACCACCGACCTCGACGAAGCGCTGCGCGGCGCCGACTTCATCTTCTCCGCGATCCGTGTCGGCGGCCTCGAAGGCCGCGCGGCGGACGAGCGGGTCGCCCTCGACCAGGGCGTCCTCGGCCAGGAGACGGTCGGCGCCGGAGGCATCGCGTACGGCCTGCGCACGGTCCCGGTCGCCGTCGACATCGCGCGGCGGGTGGCCCGCCTCGCCCCCGACGCCTGGCTGATCAACTTCACCAACCCGGCCGGCCTGGTCACCGAGGCCATGTCCCGCCACCTCGGCGACCGCGTGATCGGCATCTGCGACTCACCCGTCGGACTCGGCCGCCGGATCGCCCGCGTCCTGGGCGCCAACCCGCGCGAGGCCTGGATCGACTACGTCGGCCTCAACCACCTCGGCTGGGTACGCGGCCTGCGCGTCGCCGGACGCGACGAGCTCCCGCGGCTGCTCGCCGACCCGGACCTCCTCGGCTCCTTCGAGGAGGGCAAGCTCTTCGGCACCGAATGGCTCCAGTCCCTCGGCGCGATCCCGAACGAATACCTGCACTACTACTACTTCAACCGGGAAACGGTCCGCGCCTACCAGGAGACCGAGAAGACCCGCGGCGCCTTCCTGCGCGACCAGCAGGCCCGCTTCTACGAGGAGATGCGCCGCGCGGACGCCTCCGCCCTGACCGCCTGGGACCGGACGCGCGCCGAGCGCGAGGCCACGTACATGTCCGAGAACCGGGACGCGGCCGGCGCGGGCGAGCGCGACGCCGACGACCTCTCCGGCGGCTACGAGAAGGTGGCGCTCGCCCTCATGCGGGCCATCGCCCGCGACGAGCGCACCACGCTGATCCTCAACGTCCGGAACCAAGGCACCCTCTCGGTGCTCGACACGGACGCCGTCATCGAGGTGCCGTGTGTCGTCGACGCCAACGGGGCGCATCCGGTCGCCGTCTCCCCGCTCCCGGACCACGCGACCGGTCTGGTGTGCGCGGTGAAGGCGGTCGAGCGCGAGGTGCTCGCCGCGGCCGAGTCGGGCTCCCGGACGACGGCTGTGAAAGCCTTTGCCCTGCACCCGCTCGTCGACTCCGTGAACGTCGCCCGTCGCCTCGTCGAGGGCTACACCGCCGCCCACCCGGGCCTCGCGTACCTGAAGTAGAGCCTCCTGAAGTTGATCCTCCCGAGGAGACCCGCACATGCATGACGAAAGCCGCCGGATCGAGGAGCGCGTCCAGCGCGTCCACGACCAGCGCATCAAGCCCGCCATCTACGCCGCCGCCGTACCGTTCGAGGTAGAGGCCTGGCAGGCGCCGGGGGAGCCGGTCTCCTTCGAGGAGGCCGCGTCCGCCTCGTACGCGCCCTTCGCCATGGACACCCCGTGGGGCCCGCCCTGGGGCACGACCTGGTTCCGGATGCGCGGACAGGTGCCCGCCGAGTGGGCCGGCAAGCGCGTCGAGGCCGTCATCGACCTCGGTTTCGTCGGCGACTGGCCCGGCAACCAGGCCGAGGCGCTCGTCCACCTCGCGGACGGGACGCCTCTGAAGGCCGTCAACCCGCTCAACCAGTACGTGGCGATCGCCAACCCCGCCACCGGCGGCGAGCAGATCGACTACCTGGTGGAAGCGGCCTCCAACCCGGACATCCTGGCCGACAACTTCTCGAAGACCACACCTTTCGGTGACATCCTCACCGCGGGCGACAAGCCGCTCTACACCTTCCAGCGCGCCGACATCGCCGTCCTCGACGAGGAGGTCTGGCATCTCGACCTGGACATCCAGGTGCTGCGCGAGCTGATGCTGGAGCTGGGCGAGCACGACCCGCGCCGTCACGAGATCATGCACACCCTGGACCGGGCCATGGACCTGGTCGACCTCGACGACGTCTCCGGTTCGGCGGCGGACGTACGGGCCGCGCTGAAGCCCGCCCTGTCCAAGCCCGCCAACGCCAGCGCCCACATCGTCTCCGGCGTCGGCCACGCGCACATCGACTCGGCCTGGCTCTGGCCGATCCGCGAGACCAAGCGCAAAACGTCCCGCACCTTCTCGAACGTCACCTCGCTCGCCGACGAGTACGACGACTTCATCTTCGCCTGCTCCCAGGCCCAGCAGTACGAGTGGGTGCGCGACAACTACCCCAAGGTGTGGGCCCGCATCCAGGAGTCGGTCAAGAAGGGCCAGTGGGCGCCGGTCGGCGGCATGTGGGTCGAGGCCGACGGCAACCTGCCCGGCGGCGAGGCCGTCGCCCGTCAGCTCATCCACGGCAAGCGGTTCTTCATCGAGCACTTCGGCGTCGAGACCAAGGGCGTCTGGCTGCCGGACTCCTTCGGCTACACCGCGGCCTACCCGCAGCTCGCCAAGCTCGCCGGCAACGAGTGGTTCCTCACTCAGAAGATCTCATGGAACCAGACCAACAAGTTCCCGCACCACACCTTCTGGTGGGAGGGCATCGACGGCACGCGGATCTTCACGCACTTCCCGCCGGTCGACACCTACAACGCCCGCTTCAGCGGCGAGGAGATGGCCCGCGCCACCCGCAACTACCAGGAGAAGGGCGCCGCCACACGCTCCCTGGCCCCCTTCGGCTGGGGCGACGGCGGCGGCGGTCCCACCCGCGAGATCATGGAACGGGCGCGCAGGCTCGCCGACCTGGAGGGCTCGCCGAAGGTCGTCGTCGAGCACCCCGACGAGTTCTTCGCCAAGGCCCGCGAGGAGTACCCGGACGCCCCGGTCTGGGTCGGCGAGCTCTACCTGGAGCTGCACCGCGCCACCTACACCTCGCAGGCCCGCACCAAGCAGGGCAACCGCAGGAGCGAACACAGGCTCCGCGAGGCCGAGTTGTGGGCCACGACGGCCGCGCTGCACGCGCCGGGCTACTCCTACCCGCACGAGAAGCTCGACCGGCTCTGGAAGACGGTCCTGCTCCATCAGTTCCACGACATCCTGCCGGGGTCCTCGATCGCCTGGGTGCACCGGGAGGCGGAGGCCGAGTACGCGAGGGTGGCGAAGGAGGTCGAGGAACTCACCGCGGAGGCGATCACCGCACTCGGCGCGGGCGGCACACGCGTCTTCAACACGAGCCCGGTGGAGCGCCGGGAAGTCGTACGGACCGCCGACGGCTCCCTGGCCCACACCGTCGTCCCGGCGAACGGCAGCGCGCCCCTCGGTGCCGGTGAGGGACCCCAGCCGGTGACGGTCGCCGGTCGCGTCCTCGACAACGGCCTGGTCCGCGTCGAGGTCGCCGAGGACGGCACCCTGGCCTCCGTACGCGACCTGCGGGCGGGCGGCCGTGAGGTCCTCGCCGACAAGGGCAACCTGCTCCGCCTGCACACCGACCTCCCGAACTACTGGGACGCCTGGGACGTCGACAAGCACTACAAGAACCGTTACACGGACCTGCTGGAGGCGGAGTCCGTGACGGTGGTCGAGGAGGACCCGCTGCGGGGCGCGATCCGTGTGGAGCGCTCCTTCGGCAAGGGCTCGCGCCTCACCCAGACGATCAGCCTGCGCGCGGGCAGCCCGCGCATCGACTTCGAGACGGACATCGACTGGCACGAGGCCGAGAAGTTCCTCAAGGCGGGCTTCCCGGTGGACATCCGGGCGGCCCACTCGTCCGCGGAGATCGCCTTCGGCCACATCCAGCGGCCCACGCACACCAACACGAGCTGGGAGGCGGCCCGCTTCGAGGTCTCCGGCCACCGCTGGGTCCACATCGGCGAACCCGGCTACGGCGTCGCGGTCATCAACGACTCCACCTACGGCCACGACGTGTCCCGCACGGTTCGGGAGGACGGCGGCACGACCACCACGGTCCGCCTCAGCCTGGTCCGCGCCCCGCGCATCCCGGACCCGGAGGCCGACCAGGGCAAGCACCGCTTCACCTACGCGCTGCTGCCGGGCGCCACCATCGCGGACGCGGTCGCGGAGGGCTACGCCCTCAACCTGCCGCTGCGCGTGGCGGACGCGGCGGGCACGCCTGAACCGGTCGTGTCCGTGGACGGCGAGGGCGTGACCATCGAGGCGGTCAAGCTCGCCGACGACGCCTCGGGTGATGTCGTCGTACGCCTCTACGAGTCCTGCGGCGGCCGGGCCCAGGGCGTCCTGCGCACCGGCTTCCCACTGGCCGGAGCGCAGGTCACCGACCTTCTGGAGCGGCCCCTCGCGGCGGCCGAGACGGACGGCGACACCGTGCGGGTGTCGCTGCGCCCCTTCGAGATCCAGACGCTCCGGCTGGCCAAGCGGAAGAACTGACCGCGATTTCCACAAAGAATTAAGGAATCGGTAAGAGCCCTGGTCACGGCGGGTTTCAGGCCCGCCGTGACCACGGTGCGTTCCCTGCTGGACACCTGCGGTTTGCCCGGTACCCCTGGGATGGCGCGGCAAGGCGTGAGAAAGAAAGAGGTGTCACCGTGCGGGACCCACGCATGTCCGCTATCGGCAAGGGGCTGAAGCGCCGCGGCCGACTGATGGCCCAGGCGGTGAGCCCGCCGCGCCGGAACCTCGACGGCATGCCCGCGCCCCGGCCCACCGAGGACCCGTACGTCGCCCCGCGCGCCCCGCGCCTGGTCGACTCGCCGGTCTTCATCCTCTCCTCGGTCCGCTCCGGCTCGACCCTCCTGCGGGTCCTGCTCAACAGCCACAGCAGGATCCGCGCCCCGCACGAGATGCATCTGCGCACGCTCCACGTCCACCTGGCCCGTGACTTCACGGCGGACGCCATGGAGGCCCTGGAGCTGGACAAGGACGAACTGGAGCACGTGCTCTGGGACCGGGTGCTCCACCTGGAGCTGGACCGCAGCGGCAAGGACATCATCGTCGACAAGACGCCGCCGAACACCCTCATCTGGCCACGGCTGCACCGATGTTGGCCCAACGCGCGCTACATCCTCCTGCTCCGGCACCCCGGCGCGGTCGTCGCGTCACTCACCGATCGCCGCACCGACCCGGACCACGAAGAGATCCGTGCCGAGGTCCTCGGCTACAGCGAGAAGCTCGAGGAGGCCCGGCACAACCTCGACACCCACGTGATCACGTACGAGGACCTGACCGCCGACCCCGAGCTGACCACCCGAGGCCTGTGCGAGTACCTGGGCGTCCCCTGGGAGAGCGCCATGCTCGACTACGGGAAGAAGGACCACGGAGCCTTCCGCCCCAAGCTCGGCGACTGGAGCGAAACCATCAAGTCGGGCAAGATCCAGTCGGCCCGCCAGGCCGACCCGACGGCCGAACTGCCGCCCCGGCTCACCGAGTTGGCGAGGGCGTGGGGGTACTCGGCCGACTGACGACCGGGCACCCCCACACTCGCGGCGTCAGCCGGTGAAGCCGACCGCGATGGACGAGAACCGCAGCTGGTGTGGACCGATCAGACTGTCAAGGGGCTGTCCGATGTCTGTGACGGCTGGGCCGACTCCGCCGCCGGTGTCGACTCCGCCACGACGACCGGCTCGGGCGCGGGCTCGGGTGCCGGCACGGGCAGGTCGGCGCGCTGTGGCGGCAGGGACAAGGGCCGCAGCGCACGCGGACCGGCGACCACCGTGTAGTCCGGACCCAGGAACGGCGGAACCACGTCACCGGTTTCCTCGCCGAGCGCCAACTGCACAGCCGCCCAAGGGGCGTTGACGCCGCAGAGGGCGAGTTGGTGCAGGCCGCCCGCCGGACGCGTGTTGACGTCCATGAGGACCGGCTCGTCCCCGAGCATCCGGAACTGAATGTTCGTCAGATAGTGCAGCCCGAACGATTCCGCGAGGAGCCGCGACGGCTCGATCCACGCGGGGTTCAGGGTGAAGCCGCGGCGCCGCCCGTTCTTGGTCCGGCCCACCGCCATCCGTACCCGTCCGTCAGGACCGGTGAGGCAGTCGACGGACACCTCCGGCTGCTCCAGACGTGGCATGACCAGCCAGTCGACGGGCTCGTCGGCGCTCCGCAGGGCTTCGGTGACCATGTCCAGCGGCACGTACGGGCTGGGGAAGCCGTTGAGATGCATGAGCGAGAAAGGCGCGCGCGTGATGATGCGGAAACCGACGCCGCCCGCCCCGGAGGCCGGCTTGAAGCACGCCTTGTAGCCGTCCGCCTCCAGCTTGTCGACGGCCTCGAGGAGCTCGTCCTCGGTCCGCACCCGCCACCACGGCGGCACCGGCACCCCGAGCTCCTTGACCGCCTCGTACGCGGTCACCTTGTCGTGGAAGGTGTGCACCGCCTCGACGGGCGGCGCCAGCAGGGCCGTACCGACCGCGGCGAACTCCTCGCGGTGCGCGGTCACGGTCTCCTGGTGCAGGACGGGCACGAACACGTCGATGGAGTGGCGGGCGCACTGGTCGAGCGCGTACTCGACGTACGCGGCCCGGGACAGTCCCTCCGGCTCCAGCGCGGCGGTGTCGGCGGCGGCCAGGATGGGCGAGTCGGCATCGCCGTGCGTCGCATGGATCTCGACCGCGCGGCCGCTGGGATTTCGCCGCAGCTGATCCATGAAGAACACGTTCTCCGCGTACGTGCGGTTGAGCCAGACGCGTACGCGAGAGACCATGCAGGCCACCTTTCAGGGTTCTCGGGCACGGCGCAGCAGGCCGTGCCCGGCCAAGGAGTAGGGAGGTACACAAAACCGCCGTTCGAAAACGGGGTTCGTGGCGGTTGTGTAGGGCCGATCATAGGGCTTCCGAAGCGCCGGTGCTGCTACGTGCGTGTTACGGATTCCCCGGACGTGCCCATCAGGGCTCCCGTGGCACGTCAGGACCCTTGAGCCCCCGCTTCCCTTGAAGGACTCGAGCCCTTCCTCGATCTCCGCGAGGACGTCCGCCGCCTCGGTGCCGTCGATGACGCGATGGTCGAACGTGAGGCTCAGAGGCATCACCGGGGTGACCGTGATCCGCCCGTCGCGCAACACCGGCCGGTCGGCGATGGCGCCGAGACCCAGTGTGATCGTGGTGCCGCCGACGGAGTGGAAGGCCTCCACGGGACGGTGGCCGAGCGAGGTCACCGCGAACGTGCCCACGATCTCGGCCCGCCTGCGGAGTGGGCGCGTGGTGACGCGGTAGGGGAGAGTCGTCGATGGAGTTCACGAGCCGTCGTTTCCCGGGGTCTCGGTGAAGGTGGAGATGGAGGCGGACATTGGGGTGGGGGTGGAGACGAAGTGGACGTGTGCGGGTTGGGCAGGGAGGTGCTCGAGGTCGTGCTCGTAGGTCGCGGTAGCGGTCGCGGCGTCGTACGAGCCTGTCGGGCAGTCGTATGTGCCGGTCGTGCCGTCGCTCTCGTACGCCCCGTCGTGCCGTCCTTCTCGTACGTGCCCGTCGTGCCGTTGTTCGCGCGCGTCCGTCTCGCTCCGTCGTCCGTGACCGGGGCGAAGCCGCTCCTCGGGGAGAAGTCCCTGACCTTCGTGTTCTTCGGGGTCGCGCGGTAAATCGCGCGCACCGCTCGGCCGCCCTGTGCGCGGGCGTGTCGAAGCATGACGGCGAGCACGGTCGGCTCGATGCCTCGGGGAACACCCGGCAGCTGAGCAGGAAATTGTCGATGTGCACGGTGTCACCGTGCCGGTGGGTGAAGACCGCGCCGACGATGCCGTTGTCACCGAAGCGATCGGCGGACCGGATGGCCCACACCCGTGCCGCCGGATCGTCGATGAGGGCGCGCACCTCGGCGGGCTGCAAGCGCCGGGTCGTCTGGTTGAACTGGTTGGTGCGCAGAGTGAGTTGGGAGATCCGGGCCACCTCGGCGGCACCGGCTTCGGTCAGTCGTACCTCGACCCGCAGCTCCGCCCCGCAGTCGAACAACATCCTCGGCGACCCCCCTGAAGCTGCTCTTGTACCGTGGAGGCCGAATGTGTTCTTGTGTTCACATCGCGGGTACGCCGAGAGGGCGCCCCGGCGCGCGGAAGGGGCGAGGGTGACGTCGACGGCTGACCGTCCAGGCCGGCTGCTGGCCATCAGCGACCTGCACATCGGATACGCCGAGAACCGCGCCCTCGTCGAGGAGATGCGCCCCGAGACGGACGAAGACTGGCTCCTGGTCGCCGGCGATGTCGCCGAGACCGTGGCCGACATCCGCTGGGCCCTGGAAACCCTCAGCGCCCGCTTCCGCAAAGTGATCTGGGCCCCCGGCAACCACGAGCTGTGGACCCACCCCAAGGACACCGTCACCCTGCGCGGCGTGGCCCGGTACGAGCACCTGGTGGCCCTCTGCCGCGAACTCGGCGTGATGACGCCGGAAGATCCGTACCCGGTGTGGGAGGGCCCCGGCGGCCCGGTCGCCGTCGCCCCGCTCTTCCTCCTCTACGACTACTCGTTCCTGCCCGCGGGCTGCGCGACCAAGGAAGAGGGCCTCGCGTACGCCCACGGGACCGGTGTCGTCTGCACCGACGAGCACGTGCTGCACCCCGACCCGTACCCGAGCCGCGAGGCCTGGTGCCGGGCCCGGGTCGCCGAGACCGAGCGCAGGCTCGCGGAGCTGCCCGCCGAGCTGCCCACGGTCCTTGTCAACCACTACCCGCTGGACCGGCACCCGACCGAGGTCCTCTGGTATCCCGAGTTCGCGATGTGGTGCGGCACCCGGCTCACCGCGGACTGGCACCGCAGATACCGCGTCGCCGCCATGGTCTACGGGCACCTGCACATTCCCCGCACCACCTGGCTCGACGGCGTCCGCTTCGAAGAGGTGTCGGTGGGCTACCCCCGTGAGTGGCGCAAGCGCCCGGAACCCCCGGGCAAGCTGCGCCGCATTCTGCCGATGGAGGTCGGATCCGGTGATCGAGGAGTTGCTCCCGGACTCGGTCGTGGCCGTGGAGGCACACGGTGACGAGCGGGCCGAGGGCACGACACTGTACCCCGAGCTGTATCCCGAGGAAGCGGCGCTGATCGCGCGCGCCGTCGAGAAGCGCCGCCGCGAGTTCACCGTCGTCCGCGGCTGCGCCCGCCGCGCCATGGAGAAGCTCGGCGTGGCCCCGCGGGCCATCCTGCCCGGTGACCGCGGAGCCCCCCAGTGGCCCGCCGGACTGATCGGCACCATGACGCACTGCGAGGGCTACGCGGCCGCGGCGCTGGCCCGCGCCACCGACCTGGCCTCGGTCGGCATCGACGCGGAGCCCCACCTGCCGCTCCCGGACAACGTGCTGTCCGCCGTGGCACTGCCCGACGAGGACCGCCGGCTGAGCGGCCTCGCCGGAGAGCACCCAGCGGTCCACTGGGACCGGCTCCTGTTCAGCGCCAAGGAGTCGGTCTACAAGGCGTGGTTCCCCCTCACCGGGAAGTGGCTCGACTTCGCCGAGGCGGACATCGACGTCTTCATGGACCCCGGACACACCACGTCCGGCGGCTTCCGCGCCGGACTCCTCGTCCCCGGCCCGGTGGTGGACGGCCGTCGCGTCGGCCACTTCGAGGGGCGCTGGACGGTGAGCCGGGGTCTCGTCGCGACCTCGGTGACCGTGCCGCTCCCCGGCCTGGGCTGAGCAGGCTTCCGGACGTCGGCTGACAGAGACTCACCCCGCCTCCGGCGGAGAGCTGACCGAGGCTCATCCGGTCTCCGGGCACCAGGTGTGGAGCAGCCGGAAGAACGCCTCCTCGTTGCCGGAGAGCCCCGCCGCGGCCAGCGCTCGCTCCGCCTCCGCGAGGGCGGCGGGCGGCACGACGGGGGCTCGGCTCGAACCGGGCGGGCCGTCCAGCGCGGCCCGTACCGTCTGCAACAGGCGCAGATAGGCCTGCACTGCGGTGCGTTCGTGATCGGTGAGTACGGCGGTCGGCATCGGACGGCTCTCCCGGTTCGGCTCGGCTGCGGCGCCACAGCGCCACAAGGTCAGCGGTTCCACGCCGCCGCACAGCGGTGGCGCTGGATCCAGCTTGCCGTCCGCCACTGACAATGCCCTTTCCGTACGTGTCGGTTCGCCCGGTTAGCGGAGGCGAAACCTCACGGAAATCCCTTGTGGGACAAGGGCCCTACGCTGGAACGAGCGCTTGGAGCCGCCTTTTGCGCGGCCCGGAACGGGAGGTGAGCCAGTGGTCGACGTCCCACGACAGCGCCCGCGGCGCATCAAGCGGCTGCGCCCGGTGGGCGACGGAGAACTACGGCTGCACCACCGCGTCGTGCACGGCTACCGCCGTGCCTACCGCATGGCCGGCCAGGGCCCGGTACTCGTCCTGATCCACGGCATCGGCGACTCCTCGGCGACCTGGGCCGAGCTCATCCCCGACCTCGCCCGCACCCACACGGTGATCGCCCCCGACCTGCTCGGCCACGGCGCCTCGGACAAGCCCCGGGCCGACTACTCGGTCGCCGCGTACGCGAACGGGGTGCGCGACCTGCTGTCCACGCTCGACATCGAACAGGCCACACTGGTCGGGCACTCGCTCGGCGGCGGCGTCGCCATGCAGTTCGCGTACCAGTTCCCGGAGCGCACCGAGCGGCTGATCCTGGTCAGTGCGGGCGGCGTGGGCCGCGAGGTGAATCCGGTCCTGCGGGCCGTGTCGCTGCCCGGCGCCCATCTGATGCTCTCCGCGCTGCGCCTGCCCGGCATGGGCGTGCAAGCACGCCTGTTCGCCCACCTGATGCGACTCCTCGACACCGATCTGGGCCAGGACGCACCGGAGTTGCTCACCCTCGTGGACGCGCTTCCCGACGGAACCTCGCGCAGCGCCTTCATCCGCACCCTGCGCGCCGTGGTCGACTGGCGCGGCCAGGTGGTGACCATGCTCGACCGCTGCTACCTCACCGAGGGCATGCCCACGATGCTGATATGGGGCGACCGGGACAGCGTGGTGCCCGTACGGCACGCGTACGGGGCGCACGAGGCGATGCCCGGCAGCCGCCTGGAGATCTTCGAGGGCGCCGGGCACTTCCCGTTCCACACCGACCCCTCGCGCTTCCTCTCCCTCGTCGAGGAGTTCACGAGCACCACCAGCCCGGCCGACTGGAGCCGGGAGAACTGGAGCGGACTGCTCCGCGCCGGGCGTCCGGGCAGCGCGGCGGGACAGCCGGACACCGCGCAGAACCGGGCCGTGGAGCGGGACATGAGAGAGGCGAGCGAGCGCAGCGCGACGTGATGCCGCGCCGGCCCGGTCCCCTCAGAGGGCGCTCTCCTCGAGAGGTGGGCGTTTCCTGACGCCTCGCGTCAGCCCTCCCGTGTTCCCGACGGTTCCGGCGCACCGAGGACCGCGTCCCGTTCCTCGTTCGTCAGGGGCGGCTCGGTCAGCGGGGGCCGGCGCGGCCCGCGTAGCACCGCGAGGACGATCTCGGGCTTGAGCAGGGCGGTGGTCGGCTGGGACAGTGTGACGACGCCGAGGAACTCCTTGGCGACCAGCGGACGTCCGGTCGCCGTCAGCATCAGGCGATTGACGTAGCGCCCGAGCAGTTTCTGTATGCCTCCGGGCTGCTTGCCGATGGCGCCGGGGTACCGGATGTCCGTGCTCGTGGCCAGTTCCCACGCCGTCGCCACCGGACGCGCCACGGCACGCTGCACCCGGCGCGCGAGCCCCGGCGCCGCGAGCCCGTACTCGGCCACGTGCTCACGCAGCGCCACCGCGCCCTGCGCGGCCACCGACATGCCGTGCCCGTAGATCGGGTTGTACGTGGCGACCGCGTCGCCGAGCGCGACGAATCCCTCGGGCCAGTCCTTCACCTTCTCGAAGAAGCGTCGCCTGTTGACCGTGCTGCGGGTGATGACGACGTCCGTCAGCGGCTCGGCGCGGGCGATCAGCTCGCCCACGAGGGGATGCCTGACGTCGCGCGCGAACGTCTCGAACTCCTCGGCGGAGCCGGTCGGTTGGCCGCCGCGCGTGCCCGACAGTGTCACCAGCCAGCGCCCGCCCTCGATGGGCACGATGGTCGCGCTCCGGGCCGGCACCGGATCCGCCGCGTTCGGCTGCACATTGACTACGGGATACTCCTCCGTGCCCTCGGGCGCGCGGAAGATCCGGCTGGCGTACGCGAGTCCGGAGTCGACCTCCTCCATCGGAGCCTGCGGGACGCCCAGCGCGTCGAGCCAGGAGACGGCCCGCGAACCACGCCCTGAGGCGTCCACCACGAGATCGGCTTCGAGGACGCGCTCCTCGCCCTCGGACGTACGGACGCGCACACCCGTCACCCTGGAGGCGCCGCCTTCCAGGCCCAGAAGTTCGGTGCGCTCCATGGCGGTGATCCGCGGCTCTCGGGAGATCCGGTCCCGGATGACCGAGTCGAGCAGATCACGGCTGCAGGCGATCATGAACTGCATCTCGGGCCAGCGCCGCAGCCAGCCGTGCGGCTGCAGGGTCACGAGACCGGTCGGCAGCGCGATACGCCGGGCGCCGGCGGTGAGCCAGGCGTCGGTCACTCCTGGCAGCAGATCCTCCATCGCGCGGACGCCGCCCGACCACAGGAGATGGGCGTGGCGGGCCTGCGGGAGACCCTTGCGGGGCTCGGGCCCCTCGGGGAGGGCGTCGCGCTCGATGACGGTGACGTCGGCGTACGCGTCCAGCGCGGCGGCGGCCAGCATTCCGGCCATCCCACCGCCGATGACGACGGCACGTCTGGAGGGCCCGGCCGGGCGGGTGCTAGCGGGTACGTTCATGGAAGTCGCTCTCTGAGCTGGTCGAGGCCTGCCCACGGGCGGCCGCGACGACGGCTGACTGACGCAGGGCGATGGAAATCCGTACGAGGTCGCGGGGACCCTCATGGGACGCGTACGGTGCGCCGGTTGTCGCCGAGCTGATGATCCTGCCCTCCGGGTCGGCGGCCCTGGCCCGCACCGCCGCGGTCACCATCGCCGCGTCGGCCTCCGCCTGAGCCTGGACGGCGTCGGAGCCCGCCGCCACGGCCGCGGCATAGGCGTTCGAACGCACCTCGGGGTCGAAGTAGGGGTACAGGCTGAGCATGCCGTCGTGGATGTCGGACTCCCGCTGGGTGACCTGGAGTTCGGCGGGGGACCACCAGGAGATGCGTACGGCTCGGTCCCCGCGCCCCGAGGCCGACCTCAGCTCGCGCCACAACGGCCCGAGCCGACGGTACGTCGACCAGGTGCTCCAGCTGTCCCCGATGCGCTGACAGGCCAGCGGTACACAGAAGCCGACCGCGCTGATCTGTGCGCCGGCGGAGGCCAGCACGGGCGCCACATAGGTGCTCAGGTCATCCAGGTTTCCGCCGTTCCACCGGGCGACCACGGCGATGAACTTGGTCACCGCGTAGGGAATGTTGAACAGGAAGCCGAGCGCGATGATCAGCAGTCCGACCCGCAGCCAGCCGTGCACCTGAAGTGCCCAGCGCCAGCACATGACGTTCATCGCGACACCCGCGACGGTGAGCGACGCGAGATAGAGCACGATCATCTCGCGGATGAACGGGGTCGTCGCGTAGTAGGTGTCGAGGTCCCGCAGCCGTTCGAGTGGCGCGTCCCCGAGGATGAAGAGCGTGTTCAGCGCGACGATCACCAGGCCGTATCCGGCGATCCAGCGGCGGGAGGCGCGTCGGGTCACCTCGGGCGGCCCGCCGCGCCAGTAGATGATCAGGACCAGACAGGCGGCGCTGAACGCGCTCAGCAGCGAGTAGACGAGAGGTGCCGATATGTTCGCGATCCCGGTGAGGCGGTTGACCTCGCCGATCGTCGGCGGGGCCGCGAACAGGAACACCAGGCACGCGAGGAGGAGCAGGACACACACGGCGCGCAGCAGCGGATCGCGCCAGGAGCGCAGCAGCGAGGGCGCCTTGACGGCGAAGGCGACCGCCATGGCGGCGGCCGGTACGTAGTAGCTGGAATCGTCCATGGCGGCCGCGGCTTCAGCTCCGCGGTCCGCGATAGCCCAGGGACGCCTCGATCCGGCCGGCGAGGCCGTCGCGCCGCACGGGGCCGCGCATCGCCGAACCGGCCAGCCAGCCGCGGCACTTGCTCGCCAGCAGCAGCCCGAAGCTCTCGGCGTCCTTCTCGTCGGCCAGGTCGAACCGCGTACGCGCCGCCACCTTCAGGACGGTCGCCTGCAGATCGGCGTCGTCGGACAGTAAGCGCGCGGCGACGGCCGCGCCCTCCACGTGATGGCTGCAGTGCCCGGCCTTCATGTGCCACAGCTCATGACCGAGTATCACCAACTGGTGGTCGGGCGCGGTGCGTTCCTCGATGACCACGAGGTCCTGGTCCGCCATGTCGAGCCACAGCCCGCTGGCGGTACCCGGCGGGAACGCGGCCGTACGGAACTGCACCGGGCGGCCACGTCGTCTGCTCATGGCGTCGCACAGAGCCGCGTAGAGGTCCGCGGGCTCCGCCGGTGCCGAGAGCGAGAGCTCGTCGATCAACTCGCCGCACAGGCGGCGCATGTCCTTTCCGATGCCCACAGTTCTCCCCCGGCTCACGACTCGGGCCGTTTGACGCTCTCCAAGAGCATGTCCAGCCACTCGGCGACCTTGTCGCGGTGCTGGTCGGTGGGCAGCTGCGCGGCTCGCCAGGCGATGCCGCGGACCCCGTGGTCCTGCAGCAGCCGCTCCAGCGGGTCGTCGGCGGCCGCCAGGGCCGCCTCGCGCTCCCGGTCGGCGAGCCGCTGGAGCAACTCCTGCTCGGTGCGCTGGAGAGCGCCCGCGAGCGCCTCGGGATCCTCGGCGGTGAGGAATCCGGCGTGCACTCTGAAGAAGCGCTGGATCGCGTCGCAGTGCTCCATGGTCGGGCGCCGGTCGCCGTTGATGAGGGCGCCCGCCTGCTGCCGCGACATGCCGGCGCCGTCGGCGATCTCCTGCTGGGTGTACCGGCGGCCGTTGGGCTTCAGACGGGTGCGGCGCAGCAGATCGAGGCGCTGCAGGAAGCGTGCCTGGAGGTCCGGCTCGCCGGCCGGCCGCCCGTTCAGCAGGGACCTGACCACGACCTCGGGGACGCCGGACGCGGCGGACAACCGCCGGACGTCGAACACCTCGTCGTGCGGTGCGCCGAGCCGGTCGGCGAGCGCGGTGACTCGGGCCACGACGGCCGGCAGCAGACCCGTCGCCGTGGCGCCCGGAACGTCGAAGCCATCCGTCACCGAGCGTTCTCCTACGTCTCTCTCGACTGCTCTGGGGAACCGGGTCCTCGGGATGTGAAGTCCCTGCGGGAATCCGGGAAGTGCGGCGTGAACTGCCCGAAGACCGGAGAGTAGCCCTTTGGGTGAACCACATCCAGGTGTCGCCACAACTGTGGCGGGATTCAGTCGTCAACAGGCGTCAAATGCCACGATAGTTGACACCGCTCCGCCAGGAGTAGCAGGATCACGACGCCGCGTGAAGGCCGCATAGGCAAGAGGGGTGGACCTCCCGATGGCGTACCAGGCAGGAGGGCCCCGGCCGCAGCCGCGACCCGTCCCCGAGAGTCTCGAGGCCCAGGCGTATCTCCAGGACTACGCCGCGCTCCTGGAGGCCGTCCCCTTTCCCTCCGTCGTCGTCGACCACCGCTGGGACGTAGTCCTGGCGAACGGTGCGTTCGAGACACTTTTCCGTGGCGTCGGCCCGCATCCGACTGCCATGCCGGGCGACAACTTCCTCCGGTTCGTCCTGTTCCATCCGGACGCGGGCACGGTCCTCGTCGAGCACGAGTCCAGCTGGTGCCTGCCGATGCTGGCGCACTTCGCCGCCGCCGTGGAGCGGCACGCCCACGATCACGGACTCCAGTCGATCCTCCGGGACATCGCCCAGGACCCGATCATGGACGCGGCGTACCGGCACGGGCTGCCGCACTGGATCCGCTCCGTCGGCCCGGACGCCGTCGAGCACGACGGCGCGGTCCGGCCGCTGATGCACCCCGACCCGCGCTGGGGGCGTACGGACTGCCGGATCGTCGGCGAGACCCCCAAAACCCTTCAGGACATGGGCTATACGCGGCTGACGCTGGTCCTCCGCGAGCCCCGTCGCCCGACCGCCGCCCGACGGGCCGGCCGGGCGGGGCGCACAGCGAGTCACCTCAGCGTGGTGCCGGCCGCGGAGGCGTGACACCGGCCCGTTCCGGTGTGACACGAGCGCTGTTCCGCCGCTGAACGGCCCCGCCGATCCGGGCTGATCGCAGGCCGGTTCAGTGGGGCGGAGGCGTATCCGAAACGACGTCCTTAACGACGTCCTTGTTCAGTCGGCCCCCGGCCGCCCCGCGCTTCGCCGCCTGGATCTGCTCGTACACATGGGTCCGCAGCTCGGCGAAGCGCGGGGCCACCCGGGTGTGCAACTGGTCGCGCTCGGCCGGGAGATCGACCTTCAGCTGCTCCTGGACGACGGTCGGGGAGGAGGAGAGGATCAGCACCCGTTCGCCGAGGTACACGGCCTCGTCGATGTCGTGCGTCACGAAGAGGATCGTGATGCCCCGCTGCCGCCACAGCCCGCGCACCAGGTCCTCGAGATCGGCGCGCGTCTGGGCGTCCACCGCCGCGAACGGCTCGTCCATCAGCAGCACTTCGGGCTCGTACGCGAGCGCGCGGGCGATCGCCACCCGCTGTTGCATACCGCCCGACAGCTGCCACGGGTACGCGCCCGCGGCATCCGTGAGACCGACCGACTCCAGAGCGTCGGCGACGAGCTCACGCCGCCTCACGCTGCTCAACTTCTTCTGCTTCAGCGGGAGTTCGACGTTCTCGCGCACCCGCATCCAGGGGAACAGACTGCGGCCGTACTCCTGGAAGACGACCGCCATGTCCGGTGGCGGGCCGGTCACGCGCCGGCCCCCGATCAGCACCTCGCCCGCGGTCGGCGTGAGCAGTCCGCCCACGCACTTCAGCAGGGTCGTCTTGCCGCAGCCCGACGGCCCGACGAGACAGACGAGTTCACCCGCGTCCACGGTGAAGGTGAGATCGCGTACCGCCTCCACCCGGCGCCCGGACCCCTCGTAGACCTTGTTGAGGCCGCGTACATCCAGCATGGGCTGACCTTTCGCGAGCGTCACGACGACCGCCGGGAGGCGTCGCGCTGACCGTGGTACCAGCCGAGCACCCGCCGCTCGACCAGCTGGAAGACAACCGAGAGCAGGAAACCGAGCAGGCCGAGCACCAGGATCCCGGTCCACATGTCGGGGATGGCGAAGGTCCGCTGAAACTGGACGATGGTGAAGCCGATCCCGTTGCTGGAGACGGACATCTCGCTGATGACCATCAGGATGATGCCGATGGACAGCGCCTGGCGCAGACCCGCGAAGATCTGCGGGCTCGCCGAGCGCAGGACCACGTGACGCAGCCGGGCGGCGCCGGTGATGCCGTACGAGCGGGCCGTCTCGGACATCACGGAGTCGACCGCCCGCACGCCCTCCACGGTGTTGAGCAGGATCGGCCAGACACAGCCGATCGCGATGACGGCGATCTTCATCGTGTCGCCGATGCCGGCGAACAGCATGATGACCGGGACGAGCACCGGCGGCGGCACCGCCCGCAGGAACTCCAGGACGGGCTCGCACACCGCCCGCACCCGGCGGTACGAGCCGATGACCGTGCCCAGCGCCACGCCCGCGACGGCGGCGCACGCGTAGCCGGCGCTCAGGCGCAGCAGGCTGGGCAGCACGTCCTCGCGCAGCCGCTCGCCCGTCCAGACGTCCGGGAACGTGGTGAGGATCGTGCGCAGCGGCGGCCAGTAGATGTCCGTGCTGCCGTCGGAGGCGAACCACCACCCCACGACGAGCAGCGCGGGCAGGGCGACGACGAAGAACAGCCGCAGCAGGAAGCGCCTCACACCGCCACCTCCCCTCGCACCGACTGGTGCCAGGCCAGCGCCCGGCGCTCCACCGTGCGCGCGCCCACGTTGATGATCAGCCCGAGCAGTCCGGTGACCACCACCAGCGCGTACATCTCCGGTACGGCCTGCGAGGTCTGGGCGACGGCGATGCGGGCGCCCAACCCCGGTGCGCCGATGACGAGTTCGGCGGTCACGGCGAGGATCAACGCCACCGCCGCGGCCAGCCGGACGCCCGTCATGACGTACGGAAGGGCCGTCGGCCACAGCACATGGCGGATCCGCGCCCAGGTGCCGAGGCCGTACGAGCGGGCCGTCTCCTCGGCGACCGGGTCGACGTCCTGGACGCCGTACATCACCTGGATCAGGACCTGCCAGAAGGACGCGTACACCACCAGCAGGAGGACCGATCGGAGTTCACTGCCGTAGAGGAGGACCGCGAGCGGGATCAGCGCGACCGAGGGGATCGGGCGCAGGAACTCGATCGTCGAGGCGGTCGCCTCGCGGAGGTAGGGAGTCACCGAGATCAGCACGCCCGCGAGGATTCCGGCGGTCACGGCGATCGCCAGCCCCAGCGCCCAGCCGGTGAGTGTGTCCCCGAGCGCCGTCCAGAACGCGTCGTCCGACAGCTCCGTCGCCAGCGCGTCGGCGATGCGGCTGGTCGGCGGGAAGTAGTCCTCCTTGACGAGGCCGAGCCGCGGTACCGCCTCGCCGAGGGCGAGGAAGACCGCGAGCCCGGCCGCGCCCAGGAGGGCGTTGGTGCCTTTCACGGCAGCAGCTTGTCCAGGTCCGGGGCCTTGTCGAACAGGCCGTCCTGCTCGCCCAGTTCGGCCAGCTTCTCGAGGGATGTGCGGTCCGCCTCGGCGGGCCAGCGGGGCAGGGTGAGTGTCTCCAGCAGGGTGCCCGGGATCTTCGTGTACGTGGTGATGATCTCGCGGACCTCGTCCGGGTGGCTGTCCGCGTAGGCGAGGGACTCGGCGGTCGCCTCCTGGAACTTCTTCACCATCTCCGGGTTCTTCTGGGCGTACTGCTGGGAGGTGAAGTACATCGCCACGGTGAGATCCGGCGACACGTCGACGAAGAGCGACGCGATGGAGGTGCCGCCCTTGGCCTTGATGGTGGCGAGTGCGGGCTCGACGACACAGGCCGCGTCCACCTGGCCGTTGTCGATCGCGGCCGGCATCTGGTCGAAGGGCATCTCCACGAACTGCACCTTGGACGGATCGCCGCCGTCCTTGCGGACCGAGTTCTTGACCGAGGTGTCACAGATGTTGTTGAGCGTGTTGGCGGCGACCTTCTTGCCCTCCACGTCCTTGGCGGACTTGAGCGGGCTGCCCTTCTTCACGGCGAGCTCCGCGAAGTCGGCCCCCTCCTTGCCGGTGGACGCGACACCGTTCACCACGGCTTTGACCGGCACGTTCTTGGACTGGGCGACCAGCAGAGACGTCGTGTTGCTGAAGCCGAAATCGAACTGGCCGGAGACGACACCGGGCACGATCGCCGCCCCGCCCTGCGCGCTCGTCAGGGACAACTTGATGCCGCGCTCGCTGTAGAAGCCCTTTTTCTGGCCCAGGTACATGGGGGCGACGTCGATGATGGGGATGACGCCGACCTTGACGGTGGTTGTACCGCCGGACGACGGTTCGTCCGACCCCGACCCCGACCCCGACCCCGACCCCCCGGAGTCGGATGAACCGCAAGCCGTCGCGGCGACGAACACCGCGCCGGTCGCGAGGCCGATGAGCAGACGACGCATGACTCCCCCTAGTGGGCCCAGCTCTGCGACAGGCTGTGCGTGGAACATGCTGTGCGCAGACCGCACAGCAGTGCTCAGCGTGAACGTAGAGGGCCGCCGTGTGGGGGTCAATGCCCTTGCCCCGCAAGGTCGTTGACAGTTGCCGAACCGTGCTCCTAGCGTGCGCAGAGCGCACTCCCGTGCGTGCCGTGGAGGCGATGATGCCTGCAGGAGCCCGCGAACCGCATTTCGTCCGGTCCTTCGAGCGCGGGCTCGCGGTCATCCGGGCCTTCGACGCCGACCATCCGGAGCTGACGCTCAGCGAGGTGGCGCGCGCCTGCGACCTGACCCGCGCGGCGGCCCGCCGCTTCCTGCTGACCCTCTTCGACCTCGGATACGTGCAGACGGACGGGCGGAAGTTCCGGCTGACGCCGCGCGTCCTCGAACTCGGCTACTCGTACCTGTCCAGTTTCACGCTGCCCGAGGTCGCCGAGCCGCATCTGGAGCAACTCGTCGCGCTGATACGGGAATCGTCGTCCCTGTGTGTCCTCGACGGCGACGACATCGTGTACGTGGCACGCGTCCCCACCCGCCGCATCATGACCGCGACGATCACCGTGGGCACCCGCTTCCCGGCCCATGTGACGTCCGTGGGCCGGGTGATCCTCGCGCATCTGCCGGACGAGGAGATCGACGCACGGCTGGCCCGCGCCGACCTGCGTCCCCTGACGGCCCGCACGATCGTCTCGGCCGACGTGCTGCGCGCCGAACTGCGCCGGGTACGCCGCCAGGGGTACGCCATCGTCGACCAGGAACTGGAGGAGGGGCTGCGCTCGGTCGCCGCCCCGGTGCGCGACCGGGACGGCGAGGTGGTGGCGGCGGTGAACGTTCCCGTGCACGCCGGCCGCAACTCCGTCGCGTCCGTGCGCTGTGACCTGCTGCCCCACCTGCTGGCCACGGTCGCCCGGATCGAGGCCGACCTGTGGGTCACAGGTCGAGCACGAGGCGCTTCCCGCGGCACCGGGACACACAGATGAGCATGGTCTCGCCGCTCTCCCGCTCCTCGTCCGTGAGCACCGAGTCACGGTGGTCCGGGGTGCCTTCGAGGACGTCCGTCTCGCAGGTCCCGCAGGTGCCCTCGGTGCAGGAGAAGAGCACCTCGACGCCGGCGGCTCGTACGGTGTCCAGCACGGAGACGTCCGCGGGGACGGTCAGCGTGTGGCCCGACCGTTCCAGCACCACCTCGAACTCCGTGTCGGCGCCCGTCTCCTGGACCTTGGGCTGGAAACGCTCGACGTGCAGGGCGCCCTTCGGCCACACCGCGCACCGCTCCTCCACCGCGTCGAGCAGCGGACCGGGGCCGCAGCAGTAGACGAGCGTGTCCGGCTCCGGCGTGCCCAGCACCGAGCCGAGGTCGAGCAGCCCGGCCTCGTCCTGCGGAGCGACCCGCACCTTGTCCCCGTACCGGCTCAACTCCTCGGTGAACGCCATGGAGTTACGGCTCCGCCCGCCGTACAGCAGCGTCCACTCGGCGCCCGCCGCCTCGGCGGCCGCCAGCATCGGCAGGATCGGGGTGATGCCGATGCCGCCCGCGACGAAGCGGTAGCGGGGGGCCGGCTGGAGGGCGAAGTGGTTGCGGGGACCGCGGACGCGGACCTTGTCGCCCGCCTCCAACTGCCCGTGCACATAGGCGGATCCGCCGCGTCCGTCGGGCTCCCGCAGGACGCCGATCCGCCAGGCGTGCCGGTCGGCCGGATCGCCGCACAGCGAGTACTGCCGCTCCAGATCCGGGCCCAGGACCACATCGATGTGGGCGCCCGGCTCCCAGGACGGCAGCTCCTCGCCCAGCGGATGGCGGAGGGTGAGGGCGAGCACGCCGTCGGCCGCCGACTCCCGCTGGGCCACGACGAGTTCGGCTTCGTACTGGGTCATCGTTCGTGTCCTCGGGCGTGCTCGGGGGAGTGGCCTTCCGGATGGCCGAGCATCCACTCCCACATCTCGATCGGGTCCTCCGACCTGTGCTCGGCTCCGCAATGGCAGGTGCCGTTCAGAACATCGGTGCCCGGCACCCAGTCGATGCGGTAGATCTCGCCGGTCGGTGTGGTCACTGGACCTTCTCCACGGGCTTCTCGCCCTCCTCGACCAGCCTGGCCAGAATCCGGCGGGCGGCGAGACCACCGGTGTCCAGGTTGATGCTCAGCTCCTGGTACCCGTGCCGCTCCGTGCCCAGCGTCTTCTGCAGCAGGTTGAGCGCGTCGACGTCCTGCATCACGACCGTGTGGTTGAAGTCGTGCAGGAACGTGGTGACTTCCTCGTCCTCGCGCGCGAAGTCCCGGGAGACCGCCCAGAAGTCGTACACCTTGCCGTCGCCGGACGGCGTGATGGCGTACGTGATCTCGGTGTGGAAGCCGTTCGGGTCGCTGCCGTCCGCCTCGGGCAGGACGCCGACCGGCGCGATGCGGCTGTGCAACAGGTAGAGGCACGGCGCGTGGTACTCGATGTCCTGCCAGCGGGTGATCCGGCCCTCGATGCCGGTCGAACGGGCGTAGAACGGCGGACACGCGGCGTCGGCCATGTGCCGGCTGACCCGCACGATGCCCGCGCCCTCGTCGACCTCGGTGGTGATCGGCGTCTCGGCGACCTCGGGCGTGCCGATGTAGCCGCCGTGCAGATACGTCTCGTGGGACAGGTCGAGGAGGTTGTCGACGAGCAGCCCGTAGTCGGCGTCGATCGGCTCCATGCCGCTGACCGTGGTCCAGTCGGGGGAGTCCATGTGACGGGCGCGCGGGATCGTCTGCGGGTCGGCGAGGGCGGGGTCGCCGATCCACACCCAGACGAACGCGTCCTGCTCGACCACCGGGTACGAGGCGACGCGGGCCGTGCGCGGTATGCGCTTCTGCCCCGGCACGTACACGCAGGTGCCTGTCGTGTCGTACGTGAAGCCGTGGTAGCCGCACACGATCTTGTCACCGTCGAGCCGGCTCGCCGAGAGCGGGAAGCGGCGGTGCACACACCGGTCGGACAGCGCGATGGCAGTCCCGTCGTCCTCGGTGCGGTAGAAGACGAGGGGCTCGCCGAGGATCGTCCGGCCGAGCAGCTCCCGCCCGACCTCATGGGTGTAGGCGGCGACGTACCACTGATTCCTGGCAAAAGCGGTCATATGAGGCATGGGCGGTCCCGTCCCGTTCAAGCGGGGCGCCATCGCCCCGCGCTGCCGTGTTGGGCACCACCCTCCTGAGGGAGGCCACGGCTCGGCAAGGCTGCTTCCGTCTGACGGAAGGCGTGGGGGGGGCGTACCTGCTCATGCCTGCTCAGGTACGGGCCGTCTCAGGTACGGGCCGTGCGTCTCGCGTATCGCCGCCTTCGCACTGGCAAGCCAGTCGTCGCGCTGCCCGCCGGGGAAAACGTGCGCCGATACTGCCCGCACCCGGCGAAGGCCTTGCCCGGCACATCGGTGCGCGGCGGGCGGGAGGGGCGGGGTGGTTCGTCCGCTCGCGTCGGGCAGGCGGAGGCGGTTGCCCCGCGACCGTCGTCGGGATGCGGAACCTCGGGTCGGTGATGCGAGAGATCGCGGCCCCTTGGCGCCTGCCGCGTTCGGCCGGAACACGTCGATCACGCTCTGGAACTTCTGGACCACGTAGAGGATCCTGCCCAGCAGCGCCATGAGGACGACACCGGGGCTCCGGCGGTCCGGGTCGCGTCTGCCTCAACTGCCTGCCGCCGCACGGCCGGTGAGGTCCCCGGGCAGGATGAGATGGGCCGCGACCGGAGCTGGATCACCGTGGAGGTGCCCCCGTGAGGTGCCGGCCGCGCACCTCACGTACCGCCGTCTTTCACACAGGCGTCATAAGACCCTTCCTTGACGTTTGTTGCTCCTGGAACACTCCTCTCGCACACGTTCCAGAAAGCACCCCCGGCAAGCGCCCGCCCCCCGCCCCGTCAGGACAAGAGGTCACCCAGCCATGCCCGAAGTCAACCGGCGTCGTTTCCTCCAACTCGCAGGCGGCACCGCGGCGTTCACCGCGCTGTCGGAAAGCATCGCCAAGGCCGCGTCGATCCCCGCGGGGTATCAGCGGGGCACCATCGAGGACGTCGAGCACATCGTCGTCCTGATGCAGGAGAACCGTTCCTTCGACCACTACTTCGGCGCTCTGAGAGGCGTCCGCGGCTTCGGCGACCCGCACCCGGTAACCCTGCCCAGCGGCAAGTCGGTCTGGCACCAGCCGGACGGCACCAAGGAGATCCTGCCCTTCCACCCGACGGCCGACGACCTCGGCATGCAGTTCCTGGAAGGACTGCCGCACGGCTGGAGCGACGGGCACGCCGCCTACAACGACGGCAAGTACGACCAGTGGGTCCCCGCGAAGGGCGCCACGACCATGGCGTACCTGACCCGCGAGGACATCCCCTTCCACTACGCGCTCGCCGACACCTTCACCGTCTGCGACGCCTACCACTGCTCGTTCATCGGCTCCACGGACCCGAACCGCTACTACATGTGGTCGGGCTACACGGGCAACGACGGCAAGGGCGGCGGCCCCGTCCTCGGCAACGACGAGGTCGGCTACGACTGGACGACCTACCCCGAGCGGCTCGAAGAGGCCGGGATCTCCTGGAAGATCTACCAGGACATCGGCGACGGCCTGGACAAGGCCGGCTCCTGGGGCTGGATCGAGGACGCGTACCGCGGCAACTACGGCGACAACTCGCTGCTCTACTTCAACAAGTACCGCAACGCCCAGCCCGGCGACCCGCTCTACGACAAGGCCCGCACCGGCACCGACGCCCGCAAGGGCGAGGGCTTCTTCGAGCAGCTGACGGCCGACGTGCAGGGCGGCAAGCTGCCGAAGATCTCCTGGGTCGTCGCCCCCGAGGCGTTCACCGAGCACTCCAACTGGCCCTCGAACTACGGGGCCTGGTACATCTCCCAGGTCCTGGAGGCGCTCACCTCCGACCCCGGGGTGTGGGCGAAGACGGCGCTGTTCATCACGTACGACGAGAACGACGGCTTCTTCGACCACCTCGTGCCGCCGTACCCGCCCGCGTCCGTCGCGCAGGGCAAGTCCACCGTCGACGTCGGCCCGGACATCTTCGACGGGAGCGCGACCCACGCCGCCGGCGTGTACGGCCTCGGCCCACGGGTGCCGATGCTCGTCGTCTCGCCCTGGAGCAAGGGCGGTTACGTCTGCTCGGAGACCCTCGACCACACCTCGATCGTGCGGTTCATGGAGCGCCGTTTCGGTGTGCGTGAGCCGAACATCTCGCCCTGGCGGCGCGAGATCTGCGGCGACCTCACCGCCGCGTTCGACTTCGCCCGCAAGGACACCAAGCCGGTCGATCTCCCCGACACCGACGGCTACGAGCCGCCGGACAACGACCGCCACCCGGACTACCGGCCCAAGCCGCCCGCGAACCCCGAACTGCCCCAGCAGGAACGCGGTCTGCGGCCCGCGCGCCCGCTGCCGTACACGCCGCTGACCGACGGCACGGCGGACCCGGCGGCCGGCACGTTCTCCCTCACGTTCGCCTCCGGCAAGAAGGCGGGCGCCTCCTTCTACGTGACCTCCGGCAACCGCACCGACGGCCCCTGGACGTACACCACCGGGGCCGGCAGGACCGTCTCGGACACCTGGAACTCCGCCTACTCGAACGGCTCCCACGACCTCACGGTGCACGGGCCGAACGGCTTCCTGCGGGTCTTCAAGGGCCCCGGCAAGGCGGCGGGACCCGAGGTCACCGCGCGGCACGTCGGTGACGACGTGCAGCTGACCTTCACGAACAAGGGCTCCGGCACGGTGAACCTGAAGCTCACCAACGGCTACGGCGGCAGGACCGAGTCGTTCAGGGTGCGGCCCGGCGCGACCGTGAAGCACACCGTGGGCCTGCGGGCGAGCAGGCGCTGGTACGACCTCACCGTCGTGTCCGACGGGGACAGTTCGTTCCTGCGCCGGTTCGCCGGTCACGTGGAGAACGGACGGCCCGGTGTCAGCGACCCGGCCATCGCCACCGCGTAGGAGATATCCAGGAGCTATCTGTGAGTCCCACATCACACGGACTGGTCATGTACCAGCCGGCCCGGGGTAGTGTGCCCCGGTGACCACGCATTCGAACACTCCTGCTGGCTGGTACCCGGACCCTCAGGGGGCGGCCCAGACGCTGCGTTACTGGGACGGCGCTCAGTGGACCCAGCACACCAACCAGGACCAGCAGCAGGCCCAGGCCGCTCAGCAGGCCCAGCCTGTGCAGCACGCTCAGCCTGTGCAGCAGGTACAGCACGCTCAGCAGGTCCCGCAGCACGCGCCCGGTTTCGACCCGCGCGTGCAGCAGCAGGTGCAGCAGCAGGCCGGGGTCACACCGAACGCTGCCGGTGGCGGCACGATGTTCACCGAGCCGGTCCTGGTGGTGAACCAGAAGGCCAAGCTGATCGAGCTCACCAACGAGTACAAGGTCATGGACCAGCAGGGCAACCAGCTCGGCTCGGTCGTGCAGGTCGGGCAGAGCGCACTGAAGAAGGTGCTGCGCTTCTTCGCCAGCCTCGACCAGTTCATGACGCACAAGCTCGAGATCCGCGACGCGTACGGCCAGCCCCAGCTGCTGCTGACGCGGCCCCGCAAGTTCATGAAGTCGCGGGTCATCGTGGCGCGTCCGGACGGGCAGCCGCTCGGCGAGATCGTCCAGCAGAACATGATCGGGAAGATCAACTTCGCGATCAATGCCGATGGTCAGCAGGTCGGCGCGATCAAGGCGGAGAACTGGCGGGCCTGGAACTTCGCGATCGTCGACCACGCGGACAACGAGGTCGCCCGGATCACCAAGACCTGGGAAGGCCTCGCGAAGACGATGTTCACGACCGCGGACAACTACGTCCTCCAGATCCACTACCAGCTTCCCGAGCCCTTGTTGAGCCTCGTGGTGGCGACGGCGCTGACCGTCGACACGGCGCTCAAGCAGGACAAGCGAGGGCTGGGCTGATCGACGGCTCGTCATGAGGAAGGGCGGCTGCGGGTTTTCCGCAGTCGCCCTTCCTCATGTATCGCGGCCCTATGGCCTCTGCCTATGCGTCCCGCAGCCTTTGCTCAGAGAGGCTCAGGGGGCTCAGGGGGGGCTCAGAGAGGGGTGAGCTGCCCCGGCTTCGGCTGCCGCGGCATCAACGAGGGTTCGCGCGACGCCGACTCGGGCTTCAACGCCAGGACCGCGGCCACCGGATGTTCCTCCACCGCCGCGGACTCCACCGTCATCGGCTCCATCGCCGCGAGTTCCACCGCCGGAGCGTCCGGAGCCGAGCGCGACAGCGTCACCACACCCAAGGCCGCGATCGCGGCCCCGGCCAGTGCCAGTAGCAGCCCCGCCGCCCCGCCCTGCAACCGCTCGCCGAGCAGCGAGAGCCCGATCACCGCGGCGGCGATCGGATTCGCCAGGGTCACCACGGCGAGCGGCGCTCCGAGGCCGCCCCGGTAGGCGGTCTGCGAGAGCAGCAGCCCGCCCGCCGCGAAGGCCGCGACCAGCAGGGCGACCACGATCACCTGTCCGCTGAGCAGCGGGCCCGAACGGTCCGTCACGGCGACCGTGACGGTCTGCGTGAGCGCCGAGGCGACGCCCGAGGCGAAGCCGGACGCGGTCGCGTGCCGCAGCCCGGGGCGCGCGCCCCGCCGGGCCAGTACCCCGATGAGGACCGCGGTCGTGCCGGCGACGCCCAGCGCCTGCGGGACACTCAGCACGTCGTCGGGCGCGGGCCCGGACGCCGTGACGAGCAGCGCGGCGAGCCCGGCCAGCGTGAGTGCGGTACCGCGCCACTCGACGGCGGTGACCCGCCGCCCCGCCACCCGCGCGCCCAGCGGCACCGCGGCGACCAGGGTCAGCGCGCCGAGCGGCTGGACCAGAGTGAGGGTCCCGTACTTGAGGGCGGCCACGTGCATCAGCGCGGCGGACGCGTTGAGGCCCACCGACCACCACCAGGCACCGCTGCCAAGCAGGCGCAGCACGCCGGAGTCGCCCGTCCGCGCGGCGAGCCGCTCCTGGGCCACCGCGGCGGCCGCGTACGCGACGGCCGAGAACAGGGAGAGGACGACGGCGACGAGAGTGGCGTTCATCGTCCGGCTCCCACGAGCTCCGGCGCGTCCGGCGCGTCGGGTACTTCCGATGTTTCCAGTACCTGCGGTGCTTCCAGTACCTGCGGTGCTTCCAGTACTTCCGATCCGGAGTGGTCGGCGCCGACGAGTTCCTTGGTGCTACCGGCGGTCGTCGCAGCCCGGTGCGGCAGGCGAACCACGGCGAGGGCGATGCCGAGGAGCGCGGCCGCGACGATCGCGTCGAGCCAGTAGTGGTTGGCCGTACCGACGATCACCAGCAGCGTGAGGAGAGGATGCAACAACCACAGCCAGCGCCACCGGGACCGGGTGGCGGCGATCAGGCCGACGGCCACCACCAGTGCCCAGCCGAAGTGCAGCGACGGCATCGCCGCGAACTGGTTCGACAGGGAGTCGGTCTCGGGCGAGGCGCCGTACACCGTGGGCCCGTACTCCTGCCCCGTGTCCACGAGGCCTGTCAGCGCGAGCATGCGCGGCGGGGCGAGCGGGAACGTGAGATGGACCACCAGGGCGGCGGCGGTGATCGCGGCGAGGACCCGGCGGGCCCATACGTAGTGCCCGGGCCGCCGCAGGTACAACCAGATCAGGAAGGCCGCGGTGGCGGGGAAGTGGACGGTCGCGTAATAGGTGTTGACGCCGTGCACGAGGGTGTCGCTGTGCAGCATCGCGGCCTGCACGCCGCCCTCGCCGGGCAGGTGCGCGAGCCGCTCCAGGTCCCACACCCGGCGCGCGTTGTCGAAGGCCTCCGCGGTGTGACCCGTGACCAGCTGCCGGCCGAGCTTGTAGACGAGGAAGAGTCCCGCGACGAGCAGGAGCTCACGGACGAGGGGCGGCCGCTGTATCGCGGCGGACCCCTTCTCTGCAGGCTCGGTTCGGCATTCCATCCCCCGGCCCTTTCGCTGAAGTTTGCGTGTGCGGGTGCGTGGTGGGCCCAGGAAAGGGTCCACTCGACAGAGGAGTGGGTCCGGTCCAAGGCCCATCGATACGCCAGTGTACCGAAACGATGGCGTTCCGGTACACTGGCGTATCGATAGGAGTTAGGACACACTGAGAACACGTACTGAAGAGCGGGCCACGGGCCGCGGAGACGAGCGAGGAGAAGACCCATGACGTCGCAGGCAGCGGACGGACCGGAGACGGTCGTCGCCTCGCGCCGCTCCAAGATCACGCCGGAGCGTGAGCTGGAGTTCTTCGACGCCGCGCTCGACCAGATCCGCGAGTGCGGCTATGACGCGCTGAGCATGGAGGGCATCGCCACCAGCACGCGGTGCAGCAAGTCCACGCTCTACCGGCAGTGGAAGACGAAGCCCCAGTTCGTGGCCGCCGCGCTGCGGGCCAAGCACTGTCCCAGGTTCGGCGGCATCGACACCGGCTCGCTCGCCGGCGACCTGCGCGCCGCCGCACGCGCCGCGGGCGAGCGGTCCGACGACGACACCCGACTGCTGCAGGCGCTCGGACCGGCCCTCATGCAGGACGACGAGCTGCAGCGCGCGCTGCACGACGTGCTCGTCGGACCCGAGCTCTGCGCGCTCCAGGCGATGATCCAGCGCGCGGTCGACCGCGGGGAGATCGCCGCCGACCATCCGGTCCTGGAGTTCGTACCGGCGCAGCTGCTCGGCATGGTGCGCGTCCGTCCCCTCCTGGAGCGGCGGTACGCGGACGCGGACTATCTCGAACGCTACGTGGAGGTGGCTCTGCTGCCGGCCCTCGGACTGTCGGAGGCCACCTGAGACCCAGGCCGCCGTCCACGGGATGACCGGACGGCGACCTGCTCGCGCCGCACCGTGGGGACGGGGAGCGGCGCGCACCCCCGGCCGGGTGGGGTACCTCTTGAGCGGAGAGGCTCCCCACCCGGCCGACCGGTGTCCGGACCCGTGCGGCGTGGGGGCCGTACGTTCCGTTACACGCTCTGCCCGTCGCCGCCGCCCGAGGACTCCTTGATGCCCTTGGTTATCTCGTCGATCACGGACTGCTTCGGTGCCTCGGAACTGACGTCGATGCCGAAGCGCACGACGACGAGCTGCCGGGAGTTGGCCGGCGAGGGGAACACGAGCGACTCGACGTAGCCGTCGTCGCCCTTGCTCGTGACGACCTTCCAGCGCACCGCGTAACCCTTCTCCCCGGCCACGGTGACCGCCTTGGAGAAGAGCTCGTCGTGCGAGGTGATCTTGCCGTAGCTCTTGCCGCCGTAGGACTCCTCCGCGTTCTTGGAGATGTCCTCCTTGGCGGCGGCCTCGGCCGTCGTGGCCTCGAGCTCCAGCGCGAGCGCGGGAGCCGAGTACGCGCCGCCGCGCTGGCAGTCCTTCGTGGTGTCGCCGGGGCACTTGTAGGTGCCCGGCGCCGAGACCTGGGCACCGATCTGGATGGATGCGCCGGACCAGCCGTCGGGTACGGGGAGGCTGATGCCGTTGATCAGGTCCGCGGCGTAGCCGTCCTCGGTCTGCTGCGGCCGCGGGACCGCGCTCTCACCGCCGTCCGGGCCACCGGGACCGCCCTGGCCGCCGCCGTCCTGCCCCTGCGGTCCGTCCGACCGGGTCGGCGCCGGCCGGGCGTTGTCCTGACCGCCGCCGTCCGAACCGTCGTTCGCGGTCAGCGCGTACACGCCGCCGCCGATGCCCGCGAGCACCGCCACGGCCACCGCCGCGGCAATGGCCGTGCGCACTCCGCGCCGCGGACCGCCGGGCTGCGCGCCCGGATACGGTCCGGCGCCCGGCGAATGCATCGGGGGACCCCATGCTGCGGCGGCCGACTCGGCGGGGCGAGTCTGGTCCGTCCACGTTCTACCGTCCCACCAGCGTTGCGTGGCGGGGCCGTTGTCTGTCTGCCCGGGGTCGGGGTACCAGCCGGGGGGAGTCGCCTGCGTCATGGGTCCACCGTATGAGGCGTGGGTGAAAGCCGGATGAGAGGACCCCGGTCGACTTCATTCCGGTTACCAGCCGAACCGGTTGTTTCCCACCCCGCGGCGGCCGCGGCGGCCCGTCCCGCCCCGGAGCGACCGAGCAGCGCAGAGAGCGGGCGGCGCCGGAGCCGTGCGCCGGGGTGTCCAAGCCGGTCCTCCCGCCGTCGCGGTGATGTCGGAAAGTCGGTTTCGGCTCAGGGTCGTTGACGGTCGACAGCCTTCACCCGTGCTGGTCCGCGGCACCCCGCGTCGTCTTCCGTCCACCGCCTTCACCCGTCCCGGCAACAGGTGTTCCGACCAGGCACCGCCGCGGCTGCCGGAGGGCTAGGCTCGAGGTCTGTACGTCGTTTGGGCGACCTGGGGAGGTAGCGGGATGACGGAGGCACGGCCGGGAACGGCCGCCTCGGCACCCCTCTGGGAGCGCGACGCGGAACTCGCCGCGGTCGCGGAGGCGGTCGACGCCCTGTGCGCGGGCTCCGCGGCGGGCAGCCTGCTGGTGTTCAGCGGTGAGGCGGGCATCGGCAAGACCGCACTGCTCGCCGAGGCGCGCCGCATCGCGGAGAGCCGCTGCACGGTGTGGTCGGCGCGCGGCGGCGAGACCATCACGTCCGTTCCCTTCAATGTCGTACGGCAGTTGCTGCAGCCCGCGCTCGTGGCGCTCATGCCCGACGAGGCGCGTGAGTACTTCGGCGACTGGTACGACATCGCGGGCCCCGCCCTCGGCATAGCGGAACCGGGCGCCCGCCAGGCCGACCCGCAGGGCGTGTGCGACGGCCTGGTCGCGGCGGTGCGCCGGCTCGCCCGACGCGACTGGCCGCTGGTGCTGCTCATCGACGACGCGCACTGGGCCGACCAGGAGACCCTGCACTGGCTCGCCGCGTTCGCGGAGCGCCTCGACGACCTGCCCGTCCTCGTCGTGGTCGCCCGCCGCCCCGGCGAGGCCACCGGCGAGAGCGCCCGCCACCTCGACGCGATCGGCAGGGCCGCCCGTCCGCTCGCCACCCTGCACTCGCTGACGCCCGACGCCACGGCCGGACTCACCCGGGCCGCCCTCGGCGCGCACGCCGACGCGCCGTTCTGCCGAGAGGTCTGGGCGGTCACCGGCGGCAACCCGTACGAGACCGTGGAACTCCTCGCCAAGGTCCAGGAGAGCGACCTCGAACCGGTCGAGGGCTCGGCCTCGGAACTGCGCGCCCTGAACCGCGCGGCGCGCGGCCGCGGCCTTGTCGACCGGCTCGAAGCGCTCGGCGTCGACGCCACGAGGTTCGCCTGGGCGGCCGCGATCCTCGGTACGCAGATCTCCCTCGACCTGGCGGCCGAGCTCGCCGGAATGCAGCGGGACGAGGCGCTGCGCTGCGCGGCCCTCCTGAGCGTGGCGCGCATCCTCACCGAGGCCGACCGGACGAACGGTCAAGCGGCCGAAGGGGACCTGGAGTTCGTCCATCCGCTGATCGCCACCGCCGTCTACCGCTCGATCCCGGACGGGCTGCGCACCGCGATGCACGGTGTGGCCGCCTCGGTCGTCACCGCGTCGGGCCTCGGTGCCGCCGCGGCCTCCCGCCACCTGCTGGAAGTGCACCCCGACGACGACCCCGAACTCGTCGAGCAGATGCGCGAGGCCGCCCGCGAGCACCTCGCCGTCGGCGCCCCGGACGCGGCCCGCCGCTGTCTGGAGCGTGCCCTGCTGGAACCGCCGCTTCCGGAGGTCCACGCGCGCGTGCTCTACGAGCTGGGCTGCGCCACGCTCCTCACCTCGCCCGCGACCACGATCGGGCATCTGCGGGAGGCGCTCACGCTGCACGGCCTGGAGGAGGACCTCCGCGTCGACGCGGTCTGCCGTCTCTCCTCGGCGCTCGTCCACAACAACCAGCTGGAGGAGGCCGTCCGCACGGTCGACGAGGAGACCGCCCGGCTCAAGCCAGGGCCCGCCCGGATGCGCCTGCAGGCCGTGCACTACATGTGGGAGGGCATGCACGCCGGCGAGGAGGACGCGCCCGGCCGCTCCCGCCGCCTCGCCCAGCTCGTCAAGCCGCTCGCCGGCCGCGACAACTCCGAGCGTGCCCTGCTCATCCTGCGCGCCTTCGACGCGATGACCCGCGGGGAGAACGCCGAGGAGGTCGTCGAGTTCTGCGACCGCGCACTGGTCAACGGCCGCCTTGCGCCCGGTCTCGGCTGGACCGACACCGAGTGGAGCTTCGAGCTCCTCATGATGCTGGGCATCTCGTACACGTACGCGGACCGCCTCGACCGCGCCGAGAGCCTCTTCAGCGAGGCCCAGCGGGCGTACGAGACCGCCGGGTGGAGCGGCGGTCATCTGGCCATCGCGACCGCCTTCGGGGGCTATGTGCACCGTAGACGGGGCCGCCTCACGGACGCCGAGGCGTTCCTGCGTGAGGCGCTGCGGCTGGCCGACCGGGTGGGTCGCGGACTGCCCATGCACTGGGCCGCGTCCTGCATGCTCATCGACACGCTGCTCGCCCGCGGCCATGTCGGCGCGGCCGAGGAGATCGCCGAGCGTTACGCCTTCGAGCCGCCCCACCCGTCCACGATGGTCCTGCCGGACACCCACTCGATAAGGGGCCGCCTGCTGATCGCCACCGGCCGCGTCGAGGACGGCCTGAACGAGTTGGAGACCGCCGAGAAGATGTCGGCGGCCCGCGGCGGCCACAACACGGTGATGGCGCCCTGGGCGGGAGACCTCGCCCGGACCCTCGCCGCCCAGGACCCGCGCCGTGCCGCCGAAGTCGCGGCCGACGCCCGAGCCCAGGCCGAACGTTTCGGCACCGACACGGCCATCGGCGAGGCCCTGCGCTGCACCGCCGCCCTGGAGACCGGCCAGCGCTCCGTCACGCTGTACGCCCAGGCCGTGACATACCTGGAAGCGTCCCCCTGTGCCTACGAACACGCCGCGGCCCGCGTCGAGTACGGCATTGCTGCCCGCTCCGTCGCGGAGCTCAACCGCGGCCTGACGCTGGCGCGTTCCTGCGGCGCGGACGGCTTGGTGGCCAGGGCCCGGGAGGTACTCGACATGGGACGCGGCCTGCGCTGACGGTTCGGCCCGACCCGGGATTTCGGCCGGCTCGGGGCGCGCACGCGTGCTCAGGCCCCGAGCAGCCGGTCCGTCACCGCCTCCAGGCGCTTCCACACATCCCGGTCGTACGCGTCCGAGTGGGCCTGCGAGGGACTCGTACCGTCGAAGTACCGGCCCGTCATGTCCTGGCCCAACTCGGTGGTGGCGAGGGCCAGTACACCGGCCGCCCCGTCGGCCACGGTGGACCAGGGCTCGACGTCGGCCTCGCGGACCATCGTGGTGTCCATGAAGGTGGCGGGGTGCAGCACGTTCACCGAGACACCGGTGCCGGCGAGTTCCTCGGCGAGGGCGAAGGTGTGCGCGGCGAGGGCGAGCTTGCTGCGGCGGTACGCCGTCGTGCCGTCGTAGTTCCGCGTCATCTCGATGTCGTCGAAGTCCAGGGGCTGCTGGCCCGCCGAGCCGACGTTGACGATCCGGGCGGGGGCGCTCGCGCGCAGCACCGGCAGCAGGGTGCGGGTCAGCGCGACCGGGGCGAGGTAGTTCACCGCCAGCCGCAGCTCGTGTCCGTCGGCGCTCTCCTCGCGCCCGCTCCCGGGCGAACCGAAGCCCACCCCCGCGTTGTTGATCAGCACATCGAGCCGGGGGTGCGCGGCCGAGACCCTCTCGCCCAGCTCTCGGACCCGCGGAAGGGACGCCAGGTCCGCGACGAAGCCGTGCGCTTCGCCCGCCGTACGCAACTCCGCGACCAGCCGCTCCGTACGCCCCGGGTCACGGCCGTGGGCGAGGACGACGTGTCCGGAGCGGACCAGTTCGAAGGCGACGTAGCGGCCGAGTCCGGAGGTGGCACCGGTGATCAGAACAGTGGGCATACATCCAGCCTAGGCACAGGGCGGACGCGTGTGCGAGGTGCTGCTGAGGCTACGACCGGCAGGGTCACCCTGTTGTGAACGACGGGGTCACTGGAATTCGCCTTGTGCGGCCTCGTCCTCCTCGGCGAGCACCCGTTGGGCGACGGCGAACGCCGAGTTGGCCGCCGGAACCCCGCAGTACACCGCCGTCTGCAGCAGCACCGCGCCGATCTCCTCCGGCGTGAGCCCGTTGCGGCGGGCGGCGCGGATGTGCATCGCCAGCTCGTCGTAGTGCCCGTGCGCCACCAGCGCGGTCAGCGTGATCATGCTGCGCTCGCGGCGTGCCAAGGTCTGGTCGGTCCAGATCTCGCCCCACGCGTACCGCGAGATGAAGTCCTGGAACCGCGCCGTGAACTCCGACTGGCGAGCCTGCGCCCGGTCCACGTGGGCGTCCCCGAGCACCTGCCGGCGTACCTCCATGCCCCGCTTCGCGCTCCCGTCGAAGTGCGCGCGCAGGGCGGTGAGCACGGCTTCCGGGCACTGGGCGGGCGCGAGGTGCGAGGCGCCCGGGATCTCGACGAGCGCGGCATGGGGCACCGCGTCCGCGATCTCGCGGAGATGCGCGGGCGGGGTCGCCGGGTCCTGGCGGCCGGCGACGAGCAGCGTGCGCGCGCCGATCCGCGGCAGCTGCTCGCGGATGTCGAAGGCCGCGAGCGCGTCACAGCAGGCGGCGTACGCGTCCGGATCCGCCGTCCGATGGTCCTCGACCAGCTCCGGAACGGTGAAACCGGCCGTGAACCAACGGGAGTCGGCGCTCTCGGCGAGCTTCGCCAGCCCCTCGGTACGCACGAGCGCCGCCCGCTCCTCCCACGGCTTGGAGCCGTTGAAGTGCGCCGAGGAACAGATCACGGCGAGCCTCTCGACCCGCTCCGGGTGGTGCACCGCGAGATGCAGCCCGACCGCACCGCCGAGCGAGACACCGGCGTACGAGAACCGGTCGATCCCGAGTGAATCGGCGAGGGCGAGCACCAGTTCGGCGAGGTCGGCGATGGTCGCGCCGGGGCCGATCAGGCCGGCGGAGGAGCCGCCGTGGCCCGGCAGGTCCCAGCGCACGACCCGGTGGGTGATGGAGAGTTCGGGCGCGACCTTGTCCCAGAGTGCCGTCGACGTGCCGAGGGACGGCCCGAGGAGAAGCGGGGGAGCGGTGACGGGCCCTTCGGCGCGATAGTGCGGCAGCTTGCCGCTCTTGCCGCTCTTGCCGCTCTTGCCGCTCTTGGCGTTCTTGCCGCTCACGGCGTTCCTGGCGTTCTTGCCGTTCGGGACGGTCGGCTGGGTGGTCAACGTCGCTCCAGGGCACGGTCGGTGAGGGTTCCGGCGGAGCCGGTGTACTGGGTGGGGTCGGTGAGGACTGCGATGTCCGGCAGGTCGAGATCCTTCAACTCCGGTTCGGTGGCGAGGAGTTCCGCGAGCGGTCGGCTCTCGGCGGTGGCCCGTCGCGCGGCCCGCGTGAGAAGTTCCTTGGCCTGGGCACGTCCGAGCACCGGCGCCAGCTCGGCGGACAGCCGCTCGGAGACGATCAGCCCGTGCGTGAGGCCCAGGTGCGCGCGCATCGCGTCCGTGTGCACCTGGAGGCCCTCGGTCAGCTCGGCCGCGTCGCGCGCCGCGCCGCCGACCAGCCGGAGCAGATCACGGAGGGGTTCCCACTCGGCGTGCCAGGCACCGGCGGGCCGTTCGTCCTCGGCGGCCAGGGAGCCGTACAGCGTCGCCGCGAGCTGCGGCGCACGGCGGGCCGCGGCGGCGACGAGCGTGGAGCGCACGGGGTTCGCCTTGTGCGGCATGGCGGAGGACCCGCCGCCCGAGCCCTCGCTCAGCTCGCGGATCTCCGTACGGGCGAGGGTGAGCACGTCAGCGGCCGCCTTGCCCAGGGCGCCCGCGGTGAAGGCGAGGGTCCCCGCCAGGTCGGCGACAGGCGTGCGGAGGGTGTGCCAGGGCAACACCGGAGAGGCGAGGCCGAGTTCACGGGCGTACGCCTCGACGAGAGCGCCGGTGTCCGAGGCGCCGTACGCGCTGAAGGCCGCCAACGTGCCGGCCGCGCCGCCGAGTTGGGCAGGAAGGCTGTCCCGTACCGTCTGGAGACGGTCCCTCGCGTCCAGTACCAGCGACCGCCAGCCCGCCGCCTTCAGCCCGAAGGTGGTCGGCACGGCGTGCTGCGTGAGGGTGCGTCCCGGCATCGCCGTGTCCCGGTGCTCCCGGGCGAGCCGTGCCAGCGCGCGCTCCGTGCGGGCGAGATCGGCGAGGATCAGGTCCAGCGTCCGTGCGGCGACCAGCATCGTGGCCGTGTCCATGATGTCCTGGCTGGTCGCGCCCCGGTGGACGTACGGGGCGTACTCCTGGCCGGCTTCCCTGTCGACCGCGTCGACCGCCGCCGTCAGCTCCGCGACCAGCGGGATCACCGGATTGCCGCCCCCTCGGGCCGCGCGCGCGAGGGCGTACGGGTCGAAGCGTGCCGCGTCGGCCGCCTCGGTGACCGCGTCGGCGGCCGCCGACGGAGCGAGGCCGAGGACCGCCTGTGCGCGGGTGAGTGCCGACTCCGCGTCGAGCAGCGCCTGAAGGTAGGCGCGGTCGCCCGTCGCGGACTCGGCGGGGGAGCCCGCTCGCCCGGGGGCGAGCAGGCCGGTGTCGGAGTCGACGGGTTCGACAGGGTCGGCAGCTGTCACTGGAACTCCAGGAAGACCGTTTCGCCTTCGCCCTGAAGGCGGATGTCGAAACGGTACGTGCGGTTCGGCTCCGCGCTCGCGATCAGCGTGGCACGGCGCTCCGCGGGCAGCGAGTCGAGCAGCGCGTCTGTGCCCTCTGAGCCCTCTGTGCCGTCCGTGAGGTACGCCCGCGTGAACAGGTGGTGCAGCAGCCCGCGCGCGAACACGCACACGCTGATGTACGGCGGCCCGGCGTTGCCCGGCGGCAGCGTGTAGAGCGCGTAGTGACCGTCGGCGTCCGTGGCGACCCGGCCGAAGCCGGTGAAGTCGATGCCGTTGCGGCCGAGGTAGCCACCGGTCACCGGGTCGCGGCGCAGCGAGCCGGGGGTGCCCTTGAGCGAGCCGTCCGGGCCCGCCTGCCAGAACTCCAGGAGGGCGTCCGGAATCGGCTTGCCCTCGCCGTCCAGTACGTACCCGTGCAGGGCGATCCGGTCCGGGTGTTCCTTCGGCGCGACCTGCTCGCCCTCGGGGAAGGGCAGCGCGTACCCGTAGAAGGGGCCGACGGTGTGGGAGGGGGTGGGGAGCAGTCGCTCGGGGCTTTCGATGGGGGCGTTCATCAGTCGCGGCCTTCTTCGATCCAGGTGGCGGAGGGACCGTCGAGAACGATGTCCCACTCGTAGCCGAGCGAGAACTCGGGCTGCGAAAGGTCGTGGTTGTACTCGGCGACCAGGCGGGCCCTGGCCGACTCGTCGGTCACCGAGCGCAGAATCGGGTCGTACTGGAAGAGGGGGTCGTTCGGGAAGTACATCTGGGTCACCAGTCGCTGCGTGAACGCCGTGCCGAACACCGAGAAGTGGATGTGCGCGGGCCGCCACGCGTTGGTGTGGTTGCGCCACGGGTACGCGCCCGGCTTGATCGTGCGGAAGAGGTACCGACCCTGATCATCCGTCAGAGCCCGTCCCACGCCGGTGAAGTTGGGGTCGAGCGGCGCCGGGTGCTGGTCACGCAGATGCGCGTACCGGCCCGACGCGTTGGCCTGCCAGAGCTCGATGAGCTGGCCGCGCACCGGGCGGCCCTCGCGGTCGAGCAGGCGACCGGAGACGGTGATGCGCTCGCCGAGCGGCTCGCCCTGGTGCTGCACGGTCAGGTCGTTGTCGATCTCGGTGATGTCGGTCGGGCCGAACACGGGCCCGGACAGCTCGACCGTCTCCGGGTCGCCGCCGCTCACCGCGACGAGCGGCTGCTTGGGGTACCGGAGGACTGAGCTGCGGTACGGGGCGTAGTCGCGTGGCGGATGGTTCTGCGCCGGCGCGCCCTCGGAGACAGCTTTGTCGTACGCGTTCTGGAGGTCGTTGACCTCGATGTCGATGTCCGACTGAGTCAGGGGCAGAGGAGGCATGAGGATTCCTACGGGTCCGGGTCCTGGGATGTCTTAGCGTTCGAGGACGAGGGCGAGGCCTTGGCCGACGCCGATGCAGAGGGTGGCGACGCCGACTCCCGTGCCCTTGCGGGCGAGTTGGTGGGCGACGGTGCCGGCGAGGCGGGCGCCCGAGGCGCCGAGGGGGTGGCCCAGGGCGATGGCGCCGCCGTGGGGGTTGAGTACGGCGGGGTCGAACTCGGGCCATTCGGCGAGGCAGCCGAGGACCTGGGCGGCGAAGGCCTCGTTGAGTTCGAGGGTGGACAGGTCGGCGAAGGTCCGGCCGGCCTTGGTGAGGGCGCGGTTGACGGCTTCGACGGGGGCGAGTCCGAAGTAGTGCGGGTCGATCGCGGAGACGCCGGAGGCGGAGACGCGGGCGAGGGGTTCACGGCCGGTGGCCTTCAGGCCCTCCTCGTCGACGAGTAGCAGCGCGGCGGCGCCGTCGTTCAGCGGGGAGGCGTTGCCCGCCGTCACCGTGCCGTGCTCGGTGCGGAAGGACGGCTTGAGCTTGGCCATGGCGTCCAGGGACGCGGAGGCGCGTACGCATTCGTCGGCGGCGAAGACGACCGGGTCGCCCTTGCGCTGGGGGATGGACACCGGTGCGATCTCGCCGTCGAAGAGGCCGGCCGTCTGTGCGGCGGCGGCCTTCTGGTGGGAGGCGAGGGCGTACTCGTCCTGCTGCTCGCGGCTGATCTTGTGCTTGTCGGCGATGAGTTCGGCGGACTCGCCCAGCGGGATGGTCCACTGCGGGTCCATCCTGGGGTTGGTCATGCGCCAGCCCAGCGTGGTGGAGTACAGCTCGGCGTGCCCGGCCGGGAAGGGTTTGTCGTTCTTCGGGAGGACGTAGGGGGCGCGGGTCATGGATTCGACACCGCCGGCCAGCGCGATCGACGCGTCGCCGAGCGCGATGGCGCGGGCGGCCTGGATGACGGCTTCCAGGCCCGAGGCGCACAGCCGGTTGACGGTGACGCCCGGGACGCTGGTGGGCAGGCCGGCCAGCAGTCCGGCCATGCGGGCGACGTTGCGGTTCTCCTCGCCGGCGCCGTTGGCGTTGCCGAAGTAGACGTCCTCGATCCGGGCCGGGTCCAGGTCCGGGGTGCGGACGAGGAGTTCACGGATGGCGTGGGCGGCGAGGTCGTCCGGGCGGACCGAGGCGAGGGAGCCGTTGTACCTGCCGAACGGCGTGCGGACGGCATCGACGATGTAGACGTCGCGCAGGCTCATGACCGGATCTCCTCAGCGAGCTCGTCAGCGATGTCTTCCGTGGTGCGGACCTTGGCGGCCGTCTTCTCCACGATCTCCTCGACCGTGACACCCGGCGCGGTCTCCACCAGCACCAGCCCTTCGTCCGTCACGTCCAGCACCCCCAGATCGGTGATGATCCGGTTGACGCACGCCTTCCCGGTCAGCGGCAGCGCGCACTCCTCGAGGATCTTCGGGGAGCCGTCCTTCGCGGCGTGGGTCATGATCACGATCACCTTGCGGGCGCCGTGGACGAGGTCCATCGCCCCGCCGATCCCGGTGATCATCTTGCCGGGGATGGCCCAGTTGGCGAGGTCACCGGCCGCGGAGACCTGCATGGCGCCGAGCACGGCGACGTCGATGTGCCCGCCGCGGATCATCCCGAAGGAGAGGGAGGAGTCGAAGTAGGAGGCGCCGGGCAGGACGGTGACCGTCTCCTTGCCCGCGTTGATCAGATCCGGGTCGACCTGCTCCTCGGTCGGATACGGGCCGGTGCCCAGGATGCCGTTCTCCGACTCCAGGGTCACCTCCACGCCGGGCGGAAGGTAGTTGGGGATCAGCGTCGGCAGGCCGATGCCCAGGTTGACGTACTGGCCGTCCTGCAGCTCGCGCGCGGCGCGGGCGGCCATCTCTTCCCTGCTCCAGGCCATTACTGGCTCACCGTCCCGTTGGCCGCGGACGTGGAGACCGTCCGCTTCTCGATCATCTTGGCGTTCGCCTGCTGGGGGGTGAGGGCGATCACGCGCTGCACGAAGATGCCCGGCAGGTGCACCGCGTCCGGGTCGATCTCACCCGGCTCGACGAGTTCCTCGACCTCGGCGATCGTCACCCGCCCGGCCATCGCCGCCAGCGGGTTGAAGTTGCGGGCGGACTTGTTGAAGACCAGGTTGCCGTGCCGGTCGCCCCTGGCGGCGCGGACGAGGGCGAAGTCGGTACGGATGCCGTGCTCCAGCACATACTCCGTGCCGTCGAACTCCCGTACCTCCTTGGGCGGCGAGGCCAGCGCGACGCCGCCCTCACCGTCGTAGCGCCAGGGCAGCCCGCCGTCGGCGACCTGGGTGCCCACCCCGGCCGGGGTGTAGAAGGCGGGGATCCCGGCGCCGCCGGCCCGCAGCCGCTCGGCCAGCGTGCCCTGCGGGATCATCTCCACTTCCAGCTCGCCGGCCAGATACTGCCGCGCGAACTCCCTGTTCGCCCCGATGTACGAACCTGTGACGCGGCCGATGCGGCCGGCCGCCAACAACACCGCCAGACCGGACTCCATCGCCCCGCAGTTGTTGGAGACGACGCCCAGGCCGGAGACTCCGCGCTCGTACAGCGCGTGGATCAGTACGTTCGGCACACCGCTGAGGCCGAAACCGCCGACGGCGAGTGTCGCGCCGTCGGCTACATCGGCCACTGCCTCGGCGGCTGTGGCGACCACCTTGTCCATCCGTGAAGCCCCATCTCTCCCGAGCGTCCGGTGCCCGAGTTAGTCAGGGCACTGAGTATTTCTCCGAGGTTTCAAACACGCTGTCATCCCGGCCCCGGGCAGTCAAGAGTTCTGAGGAACAAGCAGGTCAGAGTCTCGAAGCCGAGCGAGACAAGGTGGGCCGCCTCCCGGTATTGTTCAGTACACCAACGAATAAGGAGCGCTCATGGCCGCGGTGGATCTCTCCACCCACCCCGGGCACCTGGCCCGGCGGCTGCAGCAGGCGCACTACCTGCTGTGGAACACGATGGTCTCCGAGGAGATCACCTCGCCCCAGTTCGCGGTCCTGAACGCGCTCGTCGCCGAGCCGGGGCTCGACCAGCGCACGGTGGGGGAGAGAGTGGGTCTGGACCGGTCCACCATTGCCGAGGTCATCAGCCGGCTCGGCCGACGTGGTCTCCTCGGCAAGGTCCGCGACCCGGAGGACGGCCGCCGGTTCCTGCTGCGGCTCACGGACGAGGGCGTGCGTGTCCACCGGAAGCTGACCGTGCGGACGGCGCGGATGAACCAGGTCTTCCTGGCGCCGCTCTCCGCCGAGGAGCAGGAGCTCTTCTTCGATCTGATCCAGCGGGTCTCGGACGCGGCGGAAGGGCTTCGCCGTGCGGGTAACTCGGTGGAGCCGCTTGTCACGCAGGGTTGAGCTTTTCTTGGGGCGCGGTGAAGAAACGGCGGTAAGGAAACGGCGACAACGGCTGTGTGGAAGCCGCGGGCCCGTCGTGGCCGGTCGCTCCCCCACTCTCGGCTTCTCCCCCACTCTCGGCTTCCCCCGCTCATGGGAGACCCCCATGAGCGGGGGACCCCCATCGCGGCGGAGCCGCATCTGTCACAGCCCCGCGCCCCTTGCGGGGCTGCAGAACCCTGCGCACCAGGAGGGGCCGCCGAACACCCCCGGCGGGCTCACGCCTTTGCGAACACCACCCACACCTGGCCCTTCGCGAAGTTCATCGGCTTGCCGTTCGTTGTCGTGAACTCCGTGCCGTCCGTGGCCGACGGGCGCTTCCACTCGGCGTCGAAGGCCTTGCCGTCGCGGAGTACCTTCGCCGTGCCCGAGCCGACGGTCTCCGTGTACGGCGAGTTGTTGCCCAGGGAGTCGTGGAACCTGGACTCCCGTACCTTCACGTACTGCACGACGACCGTCGCGGCGGCCACCCGCTTCCCGTCGGTCGTCACCGTCGGCGTCCCGTCCATCGACACCAGCCAGCGCTCGCTGCTCTCGGACCAGGTGAAGGTGAAGCGGGCCGCGGGGAAGCCGACCGTGCGCGAGTTCTCGGCCTCGCCGCCCGCGGGCAGCGCGCCGTACTTGAATCCCGTCGTGAGCGCGTCCGCGCCCGGAGTTTCCGGCAGCAGTCGCTGCGGGCGCAGGTAGAGGTTGTGCGGTATGGGCCTGTCCGTCCCCCGGTAGTACGCCCCCGGCTCTTTGCCGGGGAGTGCCGCGTGCAACGGTGCCTTGTCGATAAGTGGCAACAGCTTGCTCTGCGCCCCCGAGAACGCCAGCGTCGGCTCGTTGAACTGGCGCAGCAGCTCCAGGTCGGACTCGCGCGCGCTGCGCACCGGGCCGACGGCGGGCGGGAGCTTGGTCGCGTACACGGCCATCAGCCGGCTCAGTCCGCCCTCCACCTGCTCCGCGTACACGATGTCCGCGGCGTCCAGGCCCGTCGACGGGCGGGCGCCGCGGACGTTGTCGATCTTCACGGCGAGCGCCGAACCAGGGGCGGGCGCCGTGCTCGCACCGTCGTCGTCCGTGGTGTTCGTGCTGTCCGGGATCTGGCCGCGTCCGTCCTCGTTCGAGCCGCCCGGTGTCGTGCAACCCGACGCCAGGGAGGCCGCCACCGCGGCGGCGAGCAGCGCCGCTGTCATCGTGCGGCGCCGCCTGCGCGCCATCTGTCCCATGCCCACCGTGGCCACCAAGTCTCGTGTTAATGATTGTGCGCTTATAAGTCCTTTGATGGCCATACCCGCTCGGTTCTGATTGCGCGCGTTGAACGGGGTGGTCGGCACAAGTTGATGGCTGATCGAAACACGCCGAGGGTGCGGAGGGTTCGGCGGAGGGCGCCGGGTGCGTCCTACGGCCCGAAGATGTCCGCCAGGTCGTAGCCGACCGGCTCCTCCAGCTGGGCGTAGGTGCAGCTCTCGGGCGTGCGGTCGGGGCGCCAGCGGCGGAAGCGAGCCGTGTGCCGGAAGCGCTGCCCGTTCTCCATGTGGTCGTACGCCACCTCGCACACCCGCTCCGGCCGCAGCGGGACCCAGGAGAGGTCCTTCTTGCCCGACCAGCGGCTGGGTGCGCCCGGCAGCCGTGCCGCCTCATGCGCCGACTCCTCCGCCCAGGCCGCCCACGGATGCCCCGCGGCCGACTCCATGCGCAGCGGCTCCAGCTCCGCGACCAGCTCCTCGCGCCGCTTCATCGTGAACGCCGCCGCCACCCCCACGTGCTGCAACGTTCCCTTGGCGTCATGCAGGCCGAGCAGCAGCGAACCGACGACCGGCCCGCTCTTGTGAACGCGGTAGCCCGCGACCACCACGTCCGCCGTGCGCTCGTGCTTGACCTTGAACATCAGGCGCTCGTCCTGCCGGTAGAGCAGTGTGAGCGGCTTGGCGACCACCCCGTCCAGGCCCGCGCCCTCGTACTGCTCGAACCACTGCTGGGCCACCTCGATGTCCGTCGTCGCCGGCGCCACATACACCGGAGCCGTGGCCCCGGACAAGGCCCGTTCCAGCAGCGCCCGCCGGTCGCCCAGCGGGACCTCCAGCAGTGACTCGTCGGCGAGCGCGAGCAGGTCGAAGGCCACGAACGACGCCGGGGTGCGCTCGGCGAGCGTCTTCACGCGTGACGCCGCCGGATGGATCCGCTCCGTGAGCGCGTCGAAGTCCAGCCGTCCGTCGCGCGCGATCACGATCTCGCCGTCCATCACGCAGCGCTCCGGCAGCCGTTCCCGCAGCGTCGCCGCCAGCTCGGGAAAGTACCGGACCAGCGACTTTCCATTGCGGCTGCCGATCTCGGTCTCGTCGCCGTCCCGGAAGACGATCGCCCGGAACCCGTCCCACTTCGCTTCGTAGTGCATGCCCGGCGGAATCTTCGCCACGGACTTGGCGAGCATGGGTTTCACGGGTGGCATCACCGGCAGGTCCATGGTCTGATTCTGCGCGGCTTGGCCGGTATTCGCCCGATGTGAGATGGGTGCATCGGTGTGCGAGGTATGCGCGGTACGCCTACCGTGGCTCGCATGGGTGACGCGGTGGAGCTGGAGGCGGCGGGCAGGACGGTGCGGCTGTCCAGCCCGGACAAGATCTTCTTCCCGGAGCGGGGCTTCACGAAGCGGGACCTCGCCCAGTACTACCTCGCCGTCGGCCCCGGCATCCTCCGCGCCCTGCGCGATCGCCCGACCACCCTGCAGCGCTACCCGGAAGGCGTGACCGGCGAGTCGTTCTTCCAGAAGCGGGCGCCCAAGAACATGCCCGACTGGATCCCCACCGCGCACATCACCTTCCCGAGCGGTCGCAGCGCCGACGAGATGTGCCCCACCGAGGTCGGCGCCGTTCTGTGGGCCGCCCAGTTCGGCACGCTGACCTTCCACCCCTGGCCGGTGCGCCGCGACGACGTCGACAGCCCCGACGAACTCCGCATCGACCTCGACCCGCAACCCGGCACGAACTACGCCGACGCGGTGCGTGCCGCACACGAATTGCGCGAGGTCCTCCACGAGTACGGCGGCCTGAGGGGCTGGCCGAAGACGTCCGGCGGTCGGGGCCTGCATGTCTTCGTGTCCATCCAGCCCCGGTGGACCTTCACCCAGGTGCGGCGCGCGGCGATCGCCGCGGCGCGCGAACTGGAGCGCCGGATGCCGGACCACGTGACCACGGCCTGGTGGAAGGAGGAGCGCGGCGAGAAGATCTTCGTGGACTACAACCAGACCGCGAGGGACCGCACCATCGCCTCCGCCTATTCCGTACGTCCCTTCCCGCACGCTCCGGTGTCGGCGCCCCTCTCCTGGGACGAGGTGGGTGACGCCGTGCCCCGTGACTTCGACCTGGAGACCATGCCCGCGCGCTTCGCCGAACTCGGCGACGTGCACGCGGACATGGACGGCGACGCCTTCTCCCTCGAAGCCCTGCTCGAACTCGCCCGCCGTGACGAGCACGACCACGGACTCGGCGACCTGCCGTACCCGCCCGAGTACCCGAAGATGCCGGGCGAACCGAAGCGGGTACAGCCGAGCCGGGCCAAGAAGGAGAGCGGACCTACAACTCCCTGATGGTTACGCCTCCTTGAGGATCACACCTCCTGGACGATCACAACTCCTTGATCCGGATGTCCCGGTACGAGACGACATCCGTCGTGCCGTGCACCTGCAAGCCGACATAGCCGGAGGCGAACCGCCGCCCGTCCGTGCCCGGGTCGTCCGAGCGCGGCGGGGTGAAGTCCTGGCCGCCGGTGTTGTCGAACTCGTTGATCAGCACGCCGTTGCGGTACACCGAGTAGTGCTGGTCGACCACGCGGATCTCGTAGTCGTTCCAGGTGCCCTTCTGGGTGACGCCGGCACCGGCCAGCCCCACCCGGTCGAAGCCGTAGAGCGAACCGGTCTTGTACATGTCGCCGCTGGGACTGTCGAACACCTGCACCTCGTGCCCGTACTTGATGGCGACCCACTCCGGTCGCGGCTCCTCCGGATGATCGTGGACCCCCGGGAAGCGCACGAACACACCGGAGTTGGCGTTGCCCGTGCCCGGCGCGTCGTCACGCCACTGGAGCTTCAGCGAGAAGTCGCCGTACTTGCGCTCGGGGAACCACAGCATGCCGAGCCCGCTCTTCGTCGTCCCCGAAGTGATGGACCCGTCGCCGTTCGGTGCGAACGAACCGCCGCCCACCTGCTGCCACTTGGCAAAGGACTCCTCCGTGCCGTCGAGGATCGTCCGGTAGCCCTCGGTCTGGCCGGGCTTGCCGATGCCGGACTGCTTGGCCGCCTTGGTGATCAGGTTGAACTCGCGCTGGTCGATGACGCCTTCCTTGAGGAGCTTGTCCAGGACGGTCTTCACGTGCTTGAGGAACAGCGCGTGGGACGTCCACTCCTTCTCGTCCTCGATCAACTCGTTGATGCGGCACCGGCTGTTGGTGATCCGGTTCGGCACACCCGAGTCGACCGTGCCGACGATGACCGTCAACCGCTCGTCGTACTCGGCGCAGGCGGGCGCGGGCACCCCGCCGCCCGAGGCGACCGTGAAGCTCACGGTCCGCGCGTCGGCGGTGTTGCCCGCCTTGTCACTCGCGCGGTACGCCACCGTGTGGGCGCCCACACGGTCGACCAGGACGGGAGCGGTGTACGCGAGATACGGGCCGCCGTCCAGCGAGTACTCGATCGCGGCGACCCCCGAACCACCCGCGTCCGTGGCGGTCACGGTGACCTTGGCGCTGTTGATGTAGGCGCCGGAGGAGTTCTTCGTCCCCTCCAACGTCACTCCGGTCACCGGCGGAGTCTTGTCCTCGACGGGCGGCGCGACGACGGTGAACTCGACGGACTTCTCCGAAGCCCTGTTACCCGCCTTGTCCGTGGCCCGGTACCGCACCTTGTGCGTGCCCACTTCGTGGACCATCACCGGAGCCGTGTACGGCTGCCAGGCACCGGAGTCACCGAGCGCGTACTCGATGGTGTTGACGCCGGACCCGGTGTCGGAGGCCGACACGGTGACGGTCGCCATCGAGACGTACTGCCCTTGGGGATTCTGCTCGCCGCTCACCGTGGCCGACGTCTCCGGAGGAGTCGTGTCGTCCGACTGCGGCGCCACCACCGTGAACTCCTCCGCCTTCTCGGCGGCCATGTTCCCGGCCTTGTCGACCGCTCTGTAGCGGACCTTGTGAGCGCCCACCTGGTCGACCACCACGGGTGTGGTGTACGGCTGCCAGGCACCCGCGTCGCCGATCGCGTACTCGATCCGGTCCACGCCCGAATCCGCGTCGGTCGCGCTCAGTGCCACGGTCGCCGACCCGACGTACGCACCGGCCGCGTTCTGCGTACCGGTCACGTCCGCCGCCGTCTCGGGAGCCGTCGTGTCCTCGCCGGTGCCCTCCCTGACCACGAGGATGCCCTGCATCTGACCGTGGCCGGGGATGGTGCAGTAGTAGCGGTACCGGCCGGGCGTGAGCGTGACCTCGGCGGTGTACTTGCCGCCCTGGTCGTCGTTCGGGTTGGCGAGGATGTTGAGCTGGACGTCGTTGTTGTACTCCGGGTCGGAGACGTCGAAGGTCAACGTGTGCGGCATACCCGTGGTGTTGCCGGTCGCCACGCTGTTCTCGAAGACGATCGTCGTCGGGCCCGCGACCGCCGTGGCGGGCGCGGACGTGTACTTGGTGATGTCGTCGCCGGCCGTCCAGGTAAGCGTCTGCGCGGCGGCGGCCGCCGGGGTGCCGTCGCTCTGCTCGGCCGCCGACGTGGACGTCAGCCCGAGCACCATCAGCAGCGACGCCAGCAGAGCCGTCCACAGACGTGCGGTTCCTGCCGTTGTTGCGGTTCTTCGCCTTCGTACGCGCATCACTCCGCCTTCCTGGCCAGCTGGTCGGCGGCGGGCGTGGGGCCACCGCCCTTGTACGTCACCTGCCACAGCGCCGACTTGGCGTCCGAGGTGAAGAAGCCGCGCCCGTAGTCGAGGACGTACAGCGTGCCGTCGGGGCCGAACTTCCAGTCCATGAGGTTCTTGATGCCGTCGTTGCCGAGGGGAATGATCTTCTTCAGCGACTCGGCGTGCACCGGAATGCCGCCCTGCCCGGCCGTCCTGGGGTCGAGAAGCACGGCGTGTCGCGGCTGGTCGGCGTCGTAGAAGTCGCCCACGAACCACTTGCCGTCCCAGTACGAGGGCCACTTCACCTCACTCGCGGACGCGTCGTCGTACCGGTAGACGGGCCCGTTCATCGCCGCCTGCCCGCCGCCCTTCAGCCACGGCAGCAGGAACTTCTGCTCCGCCTCCTTGTACGAGGGGATGCCGTTGGCGTCGCGCGGGAAGTCCGGGCCGCCGCCCTGGGGTGAGTACCAGATGGTGTTCGAGGTGACGGGCGGGAGGTTGACGAGGCCGTCGTTGTTGGGCGACTCGTTCTTCGGGGCGTCGCAGTCGTACCAGCCGAGCGGCTGCGTCGGGTCGGGCAGGTTGCGGTCCCGGTAGGGCTGCTTGTTGCCCATGCAGTACGGCCAGCCGTGGTTGCCCGGCTTGGTGATCGCGGCGAACGTGTCGTACTTCGCCGGACCCCAGGTCGTCGACGGTGCCGAGGCGTCCGGGCCGACCCATCCCGCGTACAGCGTGTCCGTCTCCTTGTCGACGGAGATGCGCGCCGGGTTCCTGACGCCCATCACATAGATCTCACCGCGCGTCTTGCCGCCGCCCTCGGCGGTCTCCTTGCCGGTGAAGAGATTTCCCTCGGGCAGGGTGTACGTGCCGTCGGGTTCCGGGTGGATGCGCAGGATCTTGCCGTTGAGGTTGTTGGTGTTGCCGGAGGTGCGGCGCGCGTCGGCGAAGGAGACGCCCTTGTAGTTGGGCTGCGGGTTGTTGCCCGAGTAACCACCGCTGAACTGGCTGGAGTTGTTGTCGCCGGTCGCGACGTACAGGTTGCCCTTCGAGTCCCACGCCATACCGCCGCCCGCGTGGCAGCAGCTGTGGATCTGCACCGGCCACTTCAGCAGGACCTTCTCGCTGCTCAAGTCCAGCTTGTTGGCGGCGAGATCGAGCGTGAAGCGGGAGACGCGACGCTCGGCCATCCGTGTGTCGCGGTTGATCTGCGCGTGCGGCGTGTAGTGCAGATACACCCAGCCGTTCTGCTCGAACCGCGGATCCAACTCGATGCCGAGCAGCCCCTCTTCGACCTTGATCAGCTCGTCGCCGCCGCCCTTGTTGCCGAAGACGGAGAGTGCGCCGGCGAGGGTGACCTTCTTGGTCTTCGGGTCGTAGACGTGGATCTCGCCCTTGCCCTTGCCGATGTCCGGGTTGTTCCAGTCGGTGACGACGGGCCCCGAGGAGTCCGCGCCGCCGCGGCCGATGTAGAGCACGCGTCCGTCGGGCGCGGTGACCAGGCCGTGCGGCTCGCCGATCTGGTCGTTCTGGCCCGGCTGGTTGGGCTGGGTCAGGCGCTCCGCCTTGTAGTTGGCGTTGATCGTGGCCTTGCAGTCGGCCTGCGCTATGCGGGTCGTCCACATCAGTGCCCCGCGCAGATGCGTACGGAAGTCCGTCTCGTCATACGAGGAGACCGTGCCGCCCATGCCGGTGTAGAAGGAGCGGCCGCCGTCGTAGTCACGGCACCAGGACACCGGGTGGTCCGCGCCGTTCTTGCCGGCACCCGGCTCGTACGTCGACTCGCGGACGCGCGCCACGGTGTGCACGTCGCCCGACGGGTTCTTGGTCCAGTTGAGCCACTGGTCGGGGCGCTTCCACTGGAGCGGGAGGTCCTTGGTGGCCGGGTGCTGCCGGTCGCCGACCTCAACGGTCGCTCGCTGTACGGTAGTTGGGCTGGACGCGGCCGGGCGGGCACCGACGAGTCCGGTGAACCAGTCCGAGTACGGCTCGGCGCGAGCCGCGTCATGGACGCCGAGGAAGCCGCCGCCCGCCTCCATGTACGCCTCCAGGCCGGCCTCCTGCTCGGGCTCGAGGACGTCCCCGCCGCCCGTCAGGAAGACGACGGCGTTGAAGCGGCCGAGCTTCGTCTCGTTGGTGAAGACCGAGGCGTCGGCGGTGGCCTCGACCTTGAAGCGTTGCGCGGTCGGGCCCGACAGGCCGATCTTCTCGATCGCCTCGATGCCGGCGTTGACGACGGGCGACTCCTCGCCGCCGGCCGCGGATCCGTGGAAGACCAGGACCCGTACGTTGGCGCCACCGGGCGGCGACTTGATCGACATCGTTGTCAGCGATGGCTCGGGCTCCGGGCGTGCGCTCGCGGAGGGGCTCGAAAGTACCCCCGCGGTGATGGCCCCGGCGGCCAGCGCGGCCGCCCAGCCTCTGCGTCTTGCCTTGCTCAACCCTCTTACAGCTAAGGGCTTTTGATGCGGTGTGAACCGCATGTGGTCACCCACCCCTCGTCGGTCACAGCAACAGCGCCATGGAAGCTAGACCTTTTCGCGCAACTCGCCAATAGCTATGACCGGGATGGCACGAACTTTGTCCTGGGTGTGGATAAACGGGAGCGGCGCGGCTACGGTCTCACAGGTTCATCTCCGTCAATTCCGTACCAGGGTGGGGAGTTCGGCATGGGCATCGGCATGAACAGACGTGGCTTCAACAGACGGATGCTGCTGGGTGGGACGGCCGTCGTCGCCGGTGCGACATCGTTGTCCTCGGCCCCCGAGGCCGTGAGCGCCGACGCCCCGGTGAAGACCGCGCCGGCCGGGGGCGAGGTCCGGCGCATCAAGCTCTACGCCGAGAAGCTCCCCGACGGCCAGATGGGCTACGGCCTCGAGAAGGGCAAGGCCTCGATCCCCGGCCCGCTCATCGAGCTCAACGAGGGCGACACGCTGCACGTCGAGTTCGAGAACACGATGGACGTGGCGGTGAGTCTGCACGTCCATGGTCTGGACTACGAGATCTCGAGCGACGGCACGAAGCTGAGCAAGAGCGATGTCGAGCCGGGCGGCACCCGTACGTACACCTGGCGCACCCACGCTCCCGGCCGCCGCAAGGACGGCACCTGGCGCGCGGGCAGCGCGGGCTACTGGAACTACCACGACCACGTCGTCGGCACGGACCACGGCACCGGCGGCCTCCGCAAGGGGCTGTACGGTCCGGTGATCGTCCGCCGCAAGGGCGACATCCTCCCCGACAAGACCTGCACGATCGTCTTCAACGACATGATGATCAACAACAAGCCCGGTCACCAGAGCCCCAACTTCGAGGCCACGGTGGGCGATCGCGTCGAGTTCGTGATGATCACGCACGGCGAGTACTACCACACGTTCCACATGCACGGTCATCGCTGGGCGGACAACCGCACGGGGTTGCTCACCGGGCCCGACGACCCCAGTCAGGTCATCGACAACAAGATCGTGGGACCGGCGGACTCGTTCGGCTTCCAGGTGATCGCGGGGGAGGGGGTCGGGGCCGGGGCGTGGATGTACCACTGCCATGTCCAGAGTCACTCCGACATGGGGATGGCGGGGCTCTTCCTGGTGAAGAAGACGGACGGGACGATTCCGGGGTACGAGCCTCACGAGCACTGAGCGCTCCGCTGGGCTGGGCCGTTATTGGGTGCGGGTTCGTTGGGGCTGGGCGCGCCCACGCGGCGGAGCCGCATATGTCACAGCCCCGCGCCCCTTATGGGGCGCTCCGTCAGGTGGCGTTTGCCAGGAGGATCCGGGTCAGTTCTCGGGGCTGGGAGAACATCGGCCAGTGGCCCGTGTTCATCTCGACGAGCTGCCAGTGTTTGCTGGTCAGGAGCTCAGCCACGTCGTCGTTCGGTTCGGCGCCGTCGAGGAGGCACTTGATGTACGTGGCCGGGAGCTCGCCGAGCGGGCCCGCCAGTACGGCCGGCTCGGTCAGCGTGGCGCCCGGGTGCGGTGTCGAGCCCTTCACGAAGCGGGCGATCTGCTCGTCGCTGAGGTCCTGGCCCTCGCAGTCGGCCGCGGTCAGCGGGGGCCAGAAACCACCGTTCGCGGCGATCGACGCCTCCACCGTCGCCCGGCCGGACGGCCAGCCCGACACGAACGACTCGCCGTCGGCCGGCACGTTCGAGTCGACGAAGACCACACGGGCCAGCCGGTCGCCGATCCGCGCGGCGGCCTGCCCCACCGGGATACCCGAGTAGCTGTGCCCGACCAGGACGACGTCCCGCGGCCCGAGGCGCTCGACCTCGTCGACGATGTCCTGGACGTGGGTCTGCTGCCCAGCCCGCACGCCCTGCTTGTCGGCGAGCCCGGAAAGCGTCAACGGGTGGGCACCGTGGCCGGCCGCACGCAGCCCCGGCACCACCTCGTCCCACGCCCACGATCCGAGCCACGCCCCTGCGACCAGTACGAAATCTGTCATGGCGGCAACCTAGCGGAGGGCTCTGACAATCCGGCCGGACACTGCTCCGGGAGCGCTCTCACCACGTCTCCAGCCCGCGGTTATCCTGATCCACAACCGCCGCCCTGAGGAGCCCCGAGGTGACCGAGCAGACGACAGAGCCGCGCCCCACGCTGGAGGCCGTGGCCGCCCGGGCCGGAGTGTCGCGGGCCACCGTGTCTCGTGTCGTCAACGGGGGCGAGGGCGTACGGGAGGTCCTGGTCGAGCGGGTCAGGCGGGCCGTGGAGGAGCTCGGATACGTGCCCAACCAGGCCGCCCGGAGCCTCGTCACCCGACGGCACGACGCGGTCGCAGTGGTGATCGCCGAACCGGAGACCAGGGTCTTCGCCGACCCCTTCTTCGCGCTTCAACTCCGGGGCATCAGCAAGGAGCTGACCGCTCACGACTCGCAGCTCGTACTGCTGCTCACGGAAGGCCGCGACGACCACGCACGCGTCGGCCGTTACCTCGCAGGCGGCCATGTCGACGGCGCGCTCGTCTTCTCGCTGCACCTCGACGACCCGCTGCCCGGACTCATCCACGGCGCCGGAATGCCGACCGTGTTCGGCGGGCGGCCCGGCTGGGGCGACGGGACGCACAATGCGGTCTACGTGGACAGCGACAACCGGGGCGGCGCCCGCGAGGCCGTACGCCATCTCGTCGGGCTCGGCCGCAAGCGCATCGCCCACATCACGGGCGCCCTCGACCAGACCTCGGCGGCCGACCGGCTCGACGGCTTCCGGGACGTGATGGTCGACGCCGATCCGAAGCTGATCGTGGAGGGCGACTTCACTCCGGCGGGCGGCGAGCGCGCGATGCGTGAACTCCTCGACCGCTGCCCGGACCTGGACGCGGTGTTCGCCGCCAACGACCTCACGGCCTCGGGCGCCCTGCGTGTCCTGCGCGAGCGGGGGCGGCAGGTGCCCGAGGACGTCGCGGTGATCGGCTTCGACGACATGCTTCCGATCACCGAACAGGTCGACCCACCGCTCACGACGGTCCGTCAGGACATCGAGGAGATGGGGCGGTTGATGGCACGGCTGCTGCTACGTGGTCTGGACCGGACCGGTTCCGCGGGGGTGCCGGCCGGCGGCTTGGCGGGGACGCCGACCAGTGTCGTCCTGCCGACGACACTGGTTCGGCGGGCCTCGGCGTAAGCGCTCCGCGGGGTGGATTGTGTTTTCGGTGCGGCCCGGTGGGGGTTGATCGCGCAGTTCCCCGCGCCCCTTGAAA